>JAIFNJ010000109.1 GCA_020047835.1 Bacteroidota bacterium | reverse complement strand
AATTACTGAATCGTTGAATAAATGCACATCCTGACCAAAAGCTACCAGATTTACATCTTGAATGTTTCCATTGGTAAAAAAAAGTATGGAATCTTCAACCACCAGAGGGGAATTTGAATTTTGGGGATCGATGGTAACTTCAACAAAAACAAATGCACTGTCGTTCCCAAGAATTTCATAATCAATTATTTCATTGGTTGATTGGCCATCAATGTTGATGCGGTAGTTAGAATTGTTTCCACCGCCAAGTTTTATGGTTGTTTTTACTGCATCTTTATTCGGATTGTAAAAACGGAATTGCTGGGTTGTTGAACCAATGGTGGTAAAAATGGTATCGAACTGAACCGTATCGGTCGAGAATGATAGTTTGGCTGCAGAATCATTGGTAAAAATATCTGTTTCGCGACAAGCCAGTAAAGTAACCAATAAGAACAAAAAAAGGATAATGGGTTGTTTTTTCACAAAATTTCAGATTTTAATTCGATTAAAAAACGAAGCGATTGACAAATAATTGCAACCGCTTCAGTATTTTCTCTTTCAAAAGATTGGTTAGAATAGTTCCACTTCAATGTTTTGAATAAAAGCAGTGTAAGTATATTCGTTTTGAACTTTAGCTCCCGCCAGTAGTATTATTACCGGTACGTGTTCGCCTGCTTTATTTAAGATATTGCATTCTCTTCTATTCCCAACCAATTTCCGTTTCTCAGCATGAGTTAAGGTAAAAACCATTTCATTTTCATTTTCAGTTTTAACTTCATCGAAGAGCATTTTTACATTTTTTCCAATAACATCTTTTCTGGAATATTGCCATAGGTTTTCTGCCGCACGGTTAAAGAATTCAATAGTTCCGTCGTGGTTTATTGAGAAAATAGCATCGTGAGCTCCCTCGAGGGTTTTTTCATTGCGAATTTTAACCTTTTCAATTTCCTGAAATTGTAACTTAACTTCTTTTTTAGCTTCGTCGAGACGTTTGTGTAAATCAACTTCCGTTGCTTTTAGTTCTTCTTCCTGCTTCTTGAGCAGTTCATTTTGTTGCTTTGTAAGCAATTCCATTTCTTTTTGGTCTGTAATATCATGGGCAATGGAAATAATTTTTGAAACCTCTCCATACATATTGTGAGCAGCTGTGTAATTTACATCAAACCATTTCGATTTTCCGTTTTGGGCTACAAGTTTTGATTGCCCTTGATATGGATTCCCATTGATTACCTTGTTCCATATTTCTTCAAAATCGCTTTGCTCATCTTCTCCCATAAAATTAAATACACTGTAATCTTTTAGGTCCTCAGTGCTATAACCCATGGTATCAATGAATTTTTGGTTGCAGGTGAGCATTCTACCACTAGGGGCGTATTCTACTTTTATACTCGATTGATTAATTGCTTCAATTTGACCTTCAAAATCAAGACTTTGTTCTTTTTGTTCGGTAGTATCAATCGCTAAAAATAGTATTTTATCAACGTTTTGCATGTTGTTTCGAACACATGTGTAGGTAGCCATCGTCCATAAATCGCGACCTGTTTTAGTTACATGTTTCATATAGCCCTCAAAGTGTTTTCCACCTTTTGCTAAGGTATCCCATATTTCATTAAACCATGCTTTATCCTTTTCGCTAATAAAAATAGAAATATGGTGGCCTTCTACTTCTGAATTGCTAGTATAGCCCAGTTTTTTTAAAAATTTTGTATTGGCGTATAGTAAAATTCCATTAATATCATATTCTGCTCTAATTAACGTATGGTTTACAGAGTTTGTAAAGCTAACAAACTCTTCTGCCTGCTTCCCTGCTTCTTCTTGGGTTGCTTGAAGTTCTTCCATATTTTGGCGCATCTCTTCTTCTTGCTGGGTTAATCGCTCGGCAGCAGCTCTTGATTCATTCAATAGTTCTGCAGTCCGGAGATTAATTTTAACCGTGGAATAAGTGGTTGCAATGCTCTCAGCTATTTTTCCAGCAAAATCAATTACATAGGGTTCAAAATAATGGAACGATGACAATTCAATTACACCGTAAACTTTATTGTTCATAACCAATGGAACGATTAATAATGTACGCGGATTTGCTTCTCCCAAACCAGAGGTTATCTCTACGTAGTCATCAGGTACCTCATCAATGTATATAATATTTTGTTCAAAGGCAGATCGACCTATTAGCCCTTCGCTGATTTCAATTCGTTTTTTATTATATTTTTTTCTATTGTAAGCAAAATGCGCGATAAGTTCAAAATGCTTGTCTTCTTCAAATTCATCATTAATAATAAAAAAGCCACCTTGCACCGCATCAATATAGCGGCATAAGTTGCTTATGAGTTCAAAGGAAAGTTTTTCTATATTGTCGTTATTCAATCGCAATATTTCACCAAATTTTGCTAATCCTTCTGCTACCCAATTTCTTTGTTGATCTTCCTTTTTCCTTTGATCCTCTTCCAGTTTATTTTTTAATAAGCTGTTGCGAAGATTAATAAGAATATTACCCAGTGAATTATCAGCAGAAGTATTGTATTCAGAATCAAAGCTTCCTTTCGAAAGATTTTCTGCAAACATCAGCATTTGATCTGTCTTACTTGTTTTTTCTTCTTTAATTCGGTGCAGTTCAATTGCCATTTTCTGATAAAATATTCCTAAAAAATAACAAACCATGGCAGCAAAAAAAGGCAACAAGTCAATTACAATAAAGTGAAAGGATCCTCTATGAAGGGTTGCAATATTTTTTAGAGTGAAGACTAAATCTTTGGATGCCAAAGCGGTAGCGTAAAATAATATAAATATAACAGTTCCAGCAATGAACCCAATGATTGAGAATTGAATCTTGTAATTGGTTATATTTTTCTTTTCCATTTTTGTTATAATTGCCTTTCGAAATATAAAAGTATTTACGGTATTAACTCAACTATTATTCATAAAATTCTAAAATTAATAAATTATTTTAGAATTCATTAGAAAAACACTTTTTCCATTAGGGCAACAGTCTCGAAGCTTCTTAATTCATGAAAATAATATGGGATAGTGATTTGTAAATTCAACGGGTTACGATGACCACTTTCCGACTTACAATGCTCGAAGTCGCTAATTTGTTAAAATGACTAAGAATTAGCCGCTTGTTTAATACTGAAGCTTCAATACTTTTTGTGCAATTCCATCTAACGGAATTATATAATCTGCCGCATTGAGTTTAATGGCCTCTTTAGGCATTCCAAATACAATGCAACTTTTTTCATCTTGGGCAATAGTCTGAGCTCCGGCTTCTTTTAACTCAAGCAGACCTCTGGCGCCATCGTCACCCATTCCGGTCATAATAACTCCCACTGCATTCTTTCCAGCAAATTTTGCTGTGGAACGGAATAATACATCAACCGAAGGGCGGTGACGGTTTACCAAGGGGCCATCGTTGATTTCAACATAATATCGGGCTCCACTTCGTTTCAGTATTAAGTGATGATTCCCCGGCGCAATAAGTGCTCTACCTCGTATTACCGTATCATTATTGGCGGCTTCTTTTACCGATATTTTACAAAGCTGATCAAGGCGGTCAGCAAAGGAGCGGGTGAATTGCTCTGGCATATGTTGAACTATTACAATTCCGGGGCAATCAGCCGGAAGTTCTTCCAAAAATATACGTAACGCTTCTGTTCCTCCTGTTGACGCACCAACCACAATTACTTTTTCTGTAGTTTTTATCATGCTATCGGAGGCTGAACTTTTAGGCATTATGGCATCGGCACTTAATTTTGGTTTAACTTCCATAGCCCTTGGGGTTATGGTTGCTTTTTTTCGTAATAGTTTGGCCGAAGCCGCGGCTTTAACTGCATCACAGATGCGTATTCGTGATTCTTCAATAAATTCCTTGGTGCCTAATTTAGGTTTAGTGATTATTTCAACTGCTCCATATTCCAATGCTCTGATACCTGTTTCAGTACCTTTCTCGGTTAAGCTGGAAATTATAACAACTGGAATTGGGTGTTGGGTCATTATTTTACGCAGAAATGTGAGTCCATCCATGCGCGGCATTTCAATATCTAAGGTAATTACATCGGGAACTTCATGCGCAATTTTACTAGCCGCATAATACGGATCAGCGGCTACACCCATTACTTCAATTTCAGGATCGGTATTAAGTATTTCAGCCAGAGATTGTCTTACTACTGCAGAGTCGTCAACTATTAACACTTTTATTTTAGCTCCCATTTCAGGCATTTTGTTTTTGTATTAATTTCATTAAAACAACTCCGGTTTCTGTATTGAAGCGAATTTTTCTACCTTGTTTACCACCGATACTTTTCCCGGTAATTCTAATTCTCATTTCAGCTAAAATTTTTTCGGCAATTTCAATATTCCGTTCCCCAATTTTAAAATGATTTGATTTTGTTTCAATTACCTCACCTCCTCCGAATATTTTGGCCTGTAGGTTTTCTTTTTGGGAGCCCAGTGAAACCATTTTTTCAACCAATTTTTGAATGGCAATGTTGCCGTATTTTGGCGAAGCTAAACCGGTTCCATTCCAAAAAGGGAGCATGTAATGATTGATACCGCCTATTTTTTTCACCGGATCGAATATACAAACGGCAACACAAGAGCCTAGTATGGTATCCACTAAATGGGGCTCAGATTCAGCAAAAAGTGCTGCCGGATATAAATAATGTGTTTTTAAAATACTTTCAAAAGACTCCATCTTCAGAATTGCCAAAAATAAATTCGTTTCCATCTAATGCATACCCTTCGGTATTGGTTTCATCACCTTCAGGAATTGTAATGGTGAAAATTGAACCAACACCTCGTTTACTGGCAATTTCAATTTCACCGTTAAATAATTCAAGCAGCGATTTGGTTACCGAAAGACCTAATCCATGGCCTGTATTTAGTGAGTTTATGGATGAGTCGAGACGTTTGAACCGATCAAAAATGATTTCCAAATTCTTTTTGTCAATGCCAATGCCAAAATCTTTAACCATTATTTTAAGCATTCTATTTTCCATCCAGGCTTTTACTTCAATCTGGTTAGCGGCATTACTGTATTTAATGCTATTGCTCAATAAGTTTGAAATAATAAGTTTTAACTTCTCAGGGTCAGTTCTGAAATAGTGATCATTGGTAAGTTCCTTATCCATTTCGAAAGCAAAATTTATTTTCAACTGTTTTTGCTCCGCCTTATACTTATAAGCACTTATAATGCTTGTAATTACCAGATTAATATCAGTTTTTATATAATCAGGATACACTTCCCCAGCCTCGATACGCGCTGCAGTAAATATATTCCTAAGTTGAAAATCGAGTTCAAACGCTTCGGAATGTATCAATTCAGCCATGCTCTTTATCTTCACTATATCCGTATCTTTTGCGGCAATAATGTTTTTTGACAGTCCTAAAATTGAAGAAAATGGATTTACAATTTCATTGGTTATGTTTGAAATAAAGTGACTTTTTAAGGCCTCCGACTCCGATAATTTCTGATTTACCAGTTGTAATTCTTCTCCTTGTTTTATCAATAGTTCATTACATTCACCCGATTGAGTCAATCGTTGTTTAAGTTCTTCAATAAATTGTTTATCTGTAAGCATCTGAGTGTTTTTTATGTTTTCCTAAAAATGGTAGGTTTTATACTTTTTAAAGGAACCTGCATGTTGGTTATTGATTCGGAATGACCTAAAAAAAAGAAACCTTGAGCATTGAGTTTACCACATAATTTGTTTATCACCATTTCCTGGTTTTCTCTTTCAAAATAAATGAGTGCATTTCTACAGAATATCACATCAAATAGTTCGTTAACTCCATAACTGGAATCCATGAAGTTTAATCGCTGAAAACTCACTTTATCTCTTAGTTGTTTCGTTACACGCACTCTTGGGTCATTTGGGTCTTTCGACTTTAAAAAATATTTCTTTTTCAACGACAAAGGAACAATTTCAATTTTTTCTTCTTTATAGATAGCGTTAGCTCCTTGCTGCAACATTTGAGTAGAAATGTCGGTGGCCAATATTTGATAATCGAATCCGGGATTTTTCTCTTTAAATTGCTGCAGAACAATAGCTAAGGTATAGGGTTCTTCGCCCGATGAGCAACCAGCACTCCAAAATTTGGTAATGGTCCTTCCATTTATTTGATGTAGGTGAGGCAAAAGTTCATTTTCAAGAAACTCAAAATGTACGGGCTCCCTAAAGAAATCTGTTTTGTTTGTTGATACTACGTCCATCATGTGAATGATTTCATTCTCGCCCTGAGCACTAAAAACATATTCCACATACGATTTAAAATCGGGTATCTGCAATTGCTTCAATCGCTTATGCAATCGGCCCTGCAAGACTACTTTTTTAGCAGGAGGCATCTTTATTCCATAATTATCCTGAATGAACTGGCTTAATTGCTTAAATTCATGATCAGAGAGCGAAGACTTATAGATGTTGCTGTAAAGGTTACTGTCCATAAAGTACCAGTTTTTTTCCCTTCTTTAATTTATTTTTCTGACTTACCAACTGAGGCATTACTTTCTATTTCCTGTGCAATTAAAAGTTCATCATTACTAAAAATAAGATCGATATTTAGCAGCATAATAAAACCATCTTCCAGATGGTACATTCCCTGAATGAATTCCACTTTGTATTTAGTACCTATGGTTGGGGATTCTTCAATTTCAGTATCTTTTATTTCAAGCACGGAATCCACAGAATCCACTAAAATTCCAAATTGAATGGTTTCTCCCTCAATATCAACATTAAGAACAATGATGCAGGTATTGGTGGTGAATTCAGTAGCAGCCATGCCAAATTTTATGCGCATATCAATCACTGGGAGCACATTACCTCGGAGATTGATTACACCCCGCAGATATTCCGGAGAATTGGGAACCTTGGTAATCGGTTTCATTTCCAGAATAGTAAGAACCTTTGATACATTTAATGCAAATAGTTCTTTGCCCAATTGAAAGGAAAGAAATGTATGGGTGTTATCAGTATTTTGAATCTTAGTATCTTCCATGTTAGCCTCCAATTTTTACTTCATTTGTTGCATATTGCGAAATAAGCTTATTGGTATCCAATACCAAAGCTACGGTGCCATCACCCAAAATGGTAGCCCCTGAAACCGAATTTTGGTTTTTATACAATCTGCCTAATGGTTTCAATACGGCTTGATATTGCCCAATAATTGTATCAACCGATAAGCCAATTTTTGCCAAACCAAATTGAACTACAACAACGTGTTCTGTTTCAGGTGGGGTTCCTTCAATTTCGAACATTTGGCGAAGATTAAGGAAAGCAACCTCCTTTTCATCGGTCCGTATCAAATGATTGATTGCATTTTCAAGTACGGTGTGCTTGAATTCATAGCATTTATCGACTGATGACAACGGAATTATAAATTTCGTGTCACTCATTTGAACTAATAATCCATCGATAATAGAAAGGGTAAGAGGTAACTTGATTGTAAGCACTGTTCCTTTGTTAATTTCGGAATCAATTTCAACTTCTCCTCTTATTTCGGCAATCTTCCGTTTTACCACATCCATACCAACACCACGGCCTGAAACTTTCGTTACTTTTTGGGCGGTACTAAAACCGGGTAAAAAAAGCAAATCAAAAGCTTCTGATTTGGTTAGTTCCGTTTCGGCTCCAATGAGTCCTTTTGATATGGCGTTATTCTTTATTTTTTC
>JAIFNJ010000097.1 GCA_020047835.1 Bacteroidota bacterium | reverse complement strand
ATGTTATCGCCTTGTTCCGCTATATTGCTGATAGCCAGGAATTGTGCCGCTTGACCCGAAGCAACTGCTAACGCAGCCACTCCACCCTCTAAGGCCGCAATACGCTTCTCAAATACCTCGGTGGTAGGGTTCATTAATCGGGTGTATATGTTTCCAAATTCCTGCAAACCAAACAATTTGGCTGCATGTTCCGAATTATTGAAAACATACGAGGTGGTCTGGTAAATAGGAACTGCCCTCGAACCGGTGGTTGGGTCAACTTCTTGTCCGGCGTGGAGCTGCAAGGTTTCAAAACGTAGTCTTTGCTGTGTCATAATCGTAATTATTAGTTTTATTACGATACAAAGTTGCCCGGTTTCAGAATGCTAAAAAATCCCACAGAAAGGTCATTTTATATACCATAAATGGGGTATGGGAAAGTATTAAATTACGTAATCAATGGAATCAATCATTCCGGTACGCACAGCAAACATCAATAGTTCAGAGGAATTGTTGATACCAATTTTGCGGAATATATTTTTTCGGTGGGTCATTACGGTATGGATGCTGATATTTTTTTGATCGGCAATTTCTTTGGTGGTAAGACCTGCCGCAATTTTCTTGACAATCTCAACCTCTGAAGTAGTAAGCACTGGAGTTTCTGAAGTTAGACTGGTTGACCGCTCATTTACCAATAGTTCCAAGACTTCCTCTGCATAAAACGATTTTTTGTTCAAAGCGGCTGTGCAGGCAACAAATAGCTCTTCATTATCGGTAGTTTTATATACAATATTTTTAATTCCCAGCTTAGATAGTTCCTTAATGTCATTTTTAAAGGTCTGATTGGTAATTATTACAATAGCTAATTCGGGGTAGGTAATTTTAATGCTTTTGAGTGTGTTGAAATTATCATCAGCAAACAGGGTATAATCCACAATCAACAGATCAATTTTTTGATTATTGAGAAGAAGTATTAAATCGAAGGAGGTAAACACAGAGCCAACCAACACGAAGTTAGGATAATTTTGGACTTGTAATTTAATCCCTTCGTGGGTAAGAAACTGTTTATCGGCCAGTGCCACCTTATATTCCATTGCCATTATTTGCATAGATTCCTGACAAAGATAAAAAAACACGCAAGTTTATACTGACCTTACGAACTCAAAATATTTTAAGTATTCTAAATACTTTAAATACTCAACAAAGGTGTTATAATGTAGTAGTAAAAATACCTACAAACACCCATTGTTTGCACTGGTTAATTTGCTGACCTTTGACGCGGTCGAAAGGATATTTTTCCGGTAGATGTAATTCAGTTAATAATCAGATGTTTATACCTACTAAAAATTTTACGAAAGAGCAAGGAAAGGTTAAGGTTACCAAAGATAGGCCTGTAAAGAGCATTGTTAAGGCTATTACCTGGCGTATTGTTGGAACGCTGGATACCATTGTAATTTCATACTTTTTAACGGGTAAAATTGCAGTAGCCCTTTCCATCGGCTCAATAGAGGTTTTTTCAAAAATGATACTTTATTACCTTCACGAAAGAGCCTGGGCGCAATTAAACTGGGGACGGATGCTGGTGGTTATTCGCCGGAATACCCGTTGGTCGCGCCGTTCGGTTGAACGCATTCTGTTAAAACGAGCGTAATATGTTAAAAGAAAAAGTAAATCAATTAAATCAAAAAGTTCAAAGTCTCGACACCATCGGGGCTTTACGTTTTTTAACAACTGAATTTCAGGAAAAAATAGTTTTTACTACTAGTTTTGGTTATGAAGATCAGGTAATCACCGATTTTATCTTCAGAAATAATCTACCGATTCAAGTAGTTACGCTGGATACCGGCCGAATGTTCAAGGAAACTTACAAGGTGTTCAGCCAAACATTGGATGTATATAAAAAACCTATTCAAGTTTATTATCCATTGGGAGAAGCCATTGAAAACATGATGTCAGCCAAAGGGCCATTCAGCTTTTATGATTCGGTGGAGAACCGTCAGGAATGTTGCCACATCCGCAAGGTGGAACCGTTAAACAGGGCTCTAAAAGGTGTGGAATGCTGGATTACCGGAATCCGGGCTGAACAATCGCCCAACCGCCAAGGGATGACTTATTTCGAATTAGATGAGCCCCGTCAGATTATAAAGTTCAATCCTTTATTGCATTGGACTTTTGACCAGGTAAAACAATATACAAAAGACAACCATATCCCATACAACGTTCTTCACGACCAAGGGTTTGTAAGTATTGGCTGCGAACCTTGCACACGCGCCATTCAGCCCGGCGAAGATTTCAGGGCTGGCCGCTGGTGGTGGGAAAACAATTCCAAAAAGGAATGTGGGTTGCATACGCACTGATGAGCTATAAGACGTGTCCCGATAGCTATCGGGATTAGATTTGAGATAATGCAGACACACTGCGTGAGTCTCATAAGTAATAACATATACAGACAGTATAAAATATGACAAAAATTATTAACCATAACCACCTGAGGGAGCTTGAAAGCGAGGCTATATTTGTGATGCGCGAGATAGCAGCTCAATTTGAAAAACCCGTTTTGCTGTTTTCAGGAGGTAAAGACTCCATTGTGCTGGTACACTTGGCTGTTAAGGCTTTTTACCCCGCTCGAATCCCATTTCCGTTGTTGCACATCGATACGGGGCACAACTTTCAGGAAACGCTCGATTACCGCGATGAATTGGTAGAAAAAATTGGAGCCAAATTGTATATAGGTTCCGTTCAGGCATCGATAGATAAGGGCCGGGCCACTGAAGAAATGGGAGTTGGCGCCAGCCGAAACAAACTGCAAACCGTTACGTTGTTAGACACCTTGGAAGAGCTTAAAGCTGATGCTGCCATTGGTGGAGGACGCCGCGACGAAGAAAAAGCCCGTGCCAAAGAACGGTTTTTCTCACACCGTGATGCATTTGGACAATGGGATCCCAAAAACCAGCGTCCCGAATTGTGGAACCTATTCAATGGGAAAAAGAATATGGGTGAGCATTTCAGGGTTTTTCCTATCAGCAATTGGACCGAAATGGACGTTTGGCAATACATACTCATGGAAAATATTCCTATGCCCAGCTTGTATTACACTCACAAACGGAGGGTGTTTATGCGCGATGGCATTTGGTTAGCCGAAGCTCCATTTATGGAACTTAAAGAAGGCGAAGAAATTGTGGAATTGGATGTACGTTGCCGCACCATTGGCGATATTAGTTGCACAGGGCTTAATTTGTCAACTGCCGATAATTTGGAAGATATTGTGAAAGAAGTGGCTGCATCAAGGGTAACCGAGCGTGGTGGCCGTTCCGATGACAAACGATCTGAAGCTGCCATGGAAGACCGAAAAAAAGAAGGATATTTTTAACAATTAGTAATTGCCAATTACTAATTATCAATTATTAATTTTATTATGGATAGTAAAGCATATTTAGATATGAGCCTTTTGAGGTTCACCACCGCCGGAAGTGTTGATGATGGTAAAAGTACCTTGATTGGCCGGTTGTTGTACGATAGCAAATCAATTTTTGAGGATCAGCTGTTGGCCATTGAAGAAACCAGCAAACGAAAAGGTCAAGTTGATGTAGATTTGTCGTTATTAACTGATGGATTAAGAGCTGAAAGGGAGCAAGGAATTACCATTGATGTGGCTTACCGGTATTTTGCAACTCCCTTGCGTAAATTTATTATTGCCGATACCCCGGGGCACATTCAATATACCCGAAACATGGTTACCGGAGCATCAACAGCCAATTTGGCCATTATTTTGGTGGATGCCCGAAACGGTGTTTTGGAACAAACCCTGCGCCATACCTTCATTGCCAGTTTGCTTAACATACCGCATGTGGTTTTCTGCATCAATAAAATGGATTTGGTAGGCTATAAAAAAGAAACCTACGATTCCATAAAAAAGGAACTGGAACAACTGGTTGTTAAACTAAACCTTCGCGATGCCCGGTTTATCCCCATTTCGGCTAAGTATGGCGATAATGTGGTAGATGCATCGGAACACATGGACTGGTATTCCGGAACTACCTTGTTACACCTGCTTGAAACCATCGAAATTAATCACGATTTAAATATGACAGATGGCCGGTTCCCGGTGCAATATGTCATCCGTCCTCAGCAAAAAGACTATCACGATTATCGTGGCTATGCAGGCCGTATTGCCAGCGGTATTTTTAAACCCGGCGATAAAGTGAAAGTACTGCCATCGGAATTAACTACCGAAATTAAAGCAATCGACTTTTATCAGGAAGAAATTGACGAAGCATTGCCATCGCAATCAGTTACCATACGTTTGGCAAATGAAATCGATATCAGTCGTGGTGGAATGATTGTACATCAGGGAAACGAACCAACCATCAGCAATAACTTTACGTTGGATATTTGCTGGTTCAACGAAAAACCGCTCGATCTGTCAAAGAAATACCTGTTGCGACATACTACCAATGAGTTGAAGTGCATTATAAAAGAGGTGAACTACCGCACCAATATTGTTACTTACGAGAAAGACTTTGCCGACAAAAACATTAAAATGAACGAAATTGCCAACATTACCTTGGTGACTGCAAAGCCCATATTCTATGATTCGTATCGTAAAAACCGCACTACCGGAAGCGTTATACTTATTGACGAAGGCACCAATGAAACCGTAGCCGCCGGAATGATAAATTAGACTTTCTTAGACTGACTGACCATTATTTGAGGAAACAG
This sequence comes from Bacteroidota bacterium, assembly GCA_020047835.1. GTDB lineage: Bacteria > Bacteroidota > Bacteroidia > Bacteroidales > SZUA-534 > GWE2-40-63. The sequence goes on along the minus strand of JAIFNJ010000097.1, from coordinate 2,958 downwards.
ATAGAACTATCTTTAAATAAGTTAATTGAGATTTTGGAAATTAAGGGAAGCGATGCTAAATATGAATAGGTAATGTGCTGAAAAATAATTGTTGCACTTAACTTACATAACCCGTAAAACGTCGGTAATTTAGAACCGCCCGGATTGTCTCATCAAACACCATGGTAATAATAATTCCTTTCAACCCTAAATTAAAAGCAAACAGAAGGGTTGCCGAAACGGAGATTACGAATATAGTTCCAAAGCTTTGGGTATAAAACATCCATTTAGTATCTTTCAGTCCGCGGATGGCATTGCCAATAACCACATTTACCGCTACCGGAAAAATGGTAATGGCAACTATCCGCAATAACGGCGCCGATTCCTTGATCAATGCTTGTTCTGAGGTGAAAATGGACAGCAATTGTTCTGGATAAATCAAAAACACAACAGCCGTTACACCACATAAGGCAAAAGCATATTTCAAGCTCAGATAAGCGATATTCATCGCCCTGTCCCGGTGTCCAGCTCCCATTTCATGTCCCACCAAAATCATGGTAGCTCTGGCAATTCCTAAGTAGAAGAAGAAAGTAACGGCCTGAATCCGGGTGATTAGCACATACAACCCAGCCGAAAAATCATCAATTTCGTTTACCATACGAATCATGATGATTTGTCCCAACGACCAGAACATGGCTTCCAATCCATACGGCAAACCCACAATTATGTTTTGTTTTTGGATGCTCCACCGGGGATTAAGCATGCCTTTCAAGGTGGGTTTAAAGGGTAGTCGTTTGGTAGCTATAAGAGCAAAAACGAGATATCCCATTCCCAAAAAACTAGCAATGGAAGTAGCAATTCCAGCTCCTTTAATACCCAGTTCAGGGAACCCCAAGCGCCCATAAATGAGAACCCAGGCAAAAAACACATTGCTAACCGTACCAATAATAGCGGCAACCATAATGGCCCGTGTTTTTCCAACTCCTTGCAATATGGCCACAATCGACAATTCAACCCCCAGAAATAGTACTGAAAAGGAAAGGTATTTCATGTATTCGGTGGCATATCGGTTAATTTGTTCCGACGCGCCCATCCAGTTCATGAGCGTATGGGAATAAAAATACAGGATAAGAAAGAAGGGCAGTGCCACCAGAATATTAAAAAAGAAGGAAACTTCAGCATACCTTTTAGCACCAATTAGAGAGCGGCTTCCAATGCCATGCGATATTAGAACTGTAGCACCGGCACTCAGAGCAGTTAAGAAAGAAAGGATAATATTATACGGAAACAATACATTACCAACAGCCGAAAGGTATTGGGTGTTCGATTGCCCAAGCAGCGCCATATCCACCTGAATTTGAAAGTAATGAACCAAATTCTGGACAATTATGGGTGTTGCAATGGCAAATAACTTGTAATGTAAATTATCTTTTCCTAAATTTTTTATCATGAACGGAGCCTGAATTATATGCTTTTGTAAGGTTTTGGTATCATAGAATGACAACAACCATAGTCTTAGTTTGCTGGGCAAAAATAGAAATTTGAATCCGTTTGATTTGAGTTATCGTTCACAAAAACATAAACCAGAGCTTTTAATTGAGCAATCATGATGGAAAAGTTATAATTACATTATATTGATTTTGCTTCCATTTTTTTCAAATTGGGTAAGCTATAAAAGTAATAAATAACCATTCCAATAGCCATCCAGATTGCTAATCGCATCCAGGTATCAAAAGGAAGTGCCACCATTTGGGCCAATGAAGTTAAAATACCCATTATGGGGACAAAAGGAACCCATGGAGTTCTGAAACCACGAGGTAGTTCAGGATGGGTGTGACGCATTACTAATATTCCCCCGCAAACAATAGCAAAAGCCATCAAGGTTCCGATGGAAACCAGTTCGCCTAAAATACCAATGGGTAATAACCCTGCTATTATAAGGGTAACCACTCCGGTTATAATGGTATTAATGTGTGGAGTTTTGTATTTGGGATGTATTTTTGAAAAAACTGGTGGCAAAAAACCATCCTTCGACATGGAATAAAATATTCGGGGTTGTCCTAAAAGCATAACCAAAATTACTGAACTTAAACCAGCTAAAGCTCCTATTTTTACTATCGGACGGAGCCACATCAATTGTGGACCTACTGAATTAATACCAACCGCAATGGGGTCGGATACATTTAATAAACGATAATCGATAATACCTGTAAGAACTAAGGCTACAGCAATATACAGAACTGTACAAATGGCTAATGAAGCAATAATGCCTATAGGCATATCCCTTCTTGGATTTTTTGCCTCCTGAGCTACTGTAGATACTGCGTCGAACCCGATATAGGCAAAAAAGATAACCCCTGCCCCACGTAAAATACCCGACCAACCAAACTCACCAAATTTACCTGTGTTTTCAGGGATAAATGGTGTCCAGTTATCTAAGTTGATATATTTATAGCAAACAAAAACAAACAATAAAACAACACCCACTTTTACATATACAATGAGGTTATTAAAACGGGCCGATTCCTTTATTCCCACATATAAAACAGAAGTAAGTAAACCAACGATTAACATAGCTGGAATATCTAAAAAAGCGCCCGAACGCACAATTCCTTCAGCGGATTGAATGAATGGTGCTGAGCACAATGCTTTTGGTATGTGTATTCCAAAATCGTTTAAAAAACTAACCATATAGCCTGACCAACCCACAGCAACTGCTGAAGCACTGAATAAATACTCCAGTATGAGATCCCAACCGATAATCCAAGCAACGGTTTTGCCCATGGTTGCATATGCATAGGTATAGGCACTTCCGGCAACGGGTAGCATTGAGGCAAACTCAGCATAACATAAGGCTGCAAACGCACAAGCAATACCTGAAATAATAAATGAGATTACGATTCCCGGACCAGCATAATTAGCAGCAGCTGTGCCGGTTAGCACAAATATTCCGGCTCCAATAACCGCACCAATACCCAA
>JAIFNJ010000150.1 GCA_020047835.1 Bacteroidota bacterium | reverse complement strand
GATTGCTGGATTAATGATTCAAATTCAATCCTCTTATTTTCAATAAATTGTTGCTCTTTTTGCATATCAAAGGTTCGCAAAGCAATTTTACTATTCAAGCTTTCATTGGTTTTTTGCAAGGTGTCCAATTCGGCCCGTTGTTTATTGTAATCCGTTTCATCTTTCACAACTTGCAGCCTTATTCGGAGTACTTCTAATTCAATTAATTCTGATTCTTTCATTGACCATTGGTCATACGAAATTGCATTCAATTGGCTTTTAAGGGTAGTACATTTACTATTTATGTCGGTTAACTGGTGTTTAAATTCTTCCAACTTTTGTTGATAGTGCTCAAGTTTAAGTTGTTCTGCTTCAATTTCTTTCAGGAGGAGTTCTATTTTTTTTTCAGCTTGCAAAATGCTCTTTTCCAATGTTTCCATACCGTTAATAGCGGTATTCAACCCTTCGATCGTCGGATAGTTTTTCCAAACAAAATTTACCTGATGATCTTGTTTCTGTATTTGGATTAAAGCCAGTTTTGCTTTCAATTCTGAATCCTTTTTTTGAGTAACTAGCATCTCCAGCTTATTATTTCTAGCCCTTTGCAGCAGTTGGTTTAATGAAAGAACTTGTTGCTTGATGGTTTCTTTTAATGTTCTCTGCTTTTGAAGTATATGGGCAGCTTCCGCTTCATTGAATATTTCGGGATGGTGAATTGAACCACAAAGTGGACAAGGTTTTCCATCGTGCAATTCAGAGGCGTATTCAGCCAGTTTTGCTTGAATCGAGAAATGCTCAATTTTTCCATCGGTTTCAAGTAACTCGTCCCCTTTTCGGGTCAGTTCCGATTCTAGAAACTCATTGAGCTCTTCCACATTTCCAGTGCAATCCTTGACTATTTGATTATCCAGTATGGAACTAAATTCAAGCTTATGCTTATATTGCTCCTCATCCAGTTGTTTGATATCATTTAAAAGAACTTGCTCGAGCTTATGTATTTCATTTTGCTGTATATACCATTCTTTGGCTGATGTGAGTTCGGATATATCCAACCGTTGGCTTTTTAACTGCTTTAAATGAATCTGAATTTGGTTCGATTCTTCTTTTTTTGATTCGAGTTTCTTTTGGAATGTTATATTAAATGATTCTCCTTCGCTAATCCGGTTCTTCAGCGGCAAAAATTCCGATTGAAGTTTATTTATTTGAACCATTTTTGTTAATTCTTCGGCTTGTTGAAGCCTTGGCTCTCTTTTATCCTGTTCTTGTTTTAATGTTTCGAGCAATGGCAGGCTCACATTTATTTTTTGTTTTACTTGTTCTAATTCGGTATTGCAGTGGCTTACTTCTAATGTATTGGCCTGTAATCTTTTTTCTGAATCATTCAGTACATCCAAAATCGGTTTAAAATGGATTAAACAGTATTCATATTCTGTAAGCTGTTTTTCAAGCAAGGTTATTTCCTCTTGCTGACTTAAAAGAATTTCCATTTTTTGCTGCAACTGAATAAGTCGGTTATGCAAATCTCTGAGTTGTTCAAATTCAACTTTGGAGCGATTTTCTTTTTCTATTTTTTCTATTAATTCATTGCAAAGTTTTTGAAGTTCTGCTAGTTCCTCTTTCTTTTCTTCTATTACCTTGGGTTGAATGTCACCCAACTCTTTCAAACGCCCTTCAAGTATTTGTAGTTTTTCATTGTTGCTGTTTTCAAGTGCTACTACTTTATAAAAGAGTTCATATTTTTGGAGGTTAAAAAGCTCTTTCATCATTTGCGACCGGTCTTTTTGACCCAGCTGCAAAAACTCTTGAAACAAACCTTGAGGAATGATAATGGTTCTTTTAAAATTATCATAACTTAAACCAATCGCCGCCTCAATCTGCTCTGTTGAAATTGGTTCCCAACTTTCATCTGTTTTACTATACGCAGTGCGTTCTAAGGTTTTTACATCATCGAACTTTTTGCTGTTTCTTTTGCCACGCACTAAAATTTGATATTCCTTTGCTGGTGAACCTGTTTTAAAAATAAACTCAATTAGCAATTCATCCGATTTAAGGTTCATCATATTGTAATTGCGGTTATCGCCAGTTAGGTTAAGCCGCTCGGTCTTGCCGTATAGTGCAAAAGTAATGGCTTCTAAAATGGATGATTTTCCGCTACCTACTGTGCCAAAAATCCCAAAAAGATGAGCACTCGTTAATTTAGTAAAATCGATGGTCTGTTTTTCCTGATAGGAATAAAGGCCTTTTATTGAAAGTTTAATTGGAATCATAACTTCTGGTCTTCCGTTTCAACTGATAAAACTTCACGGAACAAATGCATTAATTGCTCGTCGGGCGGTAGTCCTTTTGAATAGGTAAAATATTCAGCAAAAAGCTCTTCCATTCCTTTTGAAAGGTTAATTTCTTTTCCGTTTTCCAGTTGGTTAGTGCTCAAAAACTTTACCTCCGGAATAATTTGAATAATTCCTTCATGCGCCTGACTTAATAATTTTCTGTCCATAGCATTCAAATAATTATCGGTGCTTATTGTAAGTTCCACCAAACAATCCTGATTAGTAACCAACCAATCTACCGCATTTTGAACACCATCGGCTTTATGCCTCAATAATTTTTTTCCGCTAACCAATTCAATAGCTTGAATAGTTGCTTCCAAACCGGGATTCAACTCTATTAACATTACAAATTTTTTTTGATTGGCCTCACTAAAACTGTATGAAAGTGGGCTGCCGCAATATACTATAGGGCAAGGGATTGAATCCACTGTTTGCATCCGGTGCAGATGTCCTAATGCCACATATTGCATTTGCGTTGGAATATTTTCCGAATAAATAGCCTGAGCACCTCCAACATGCAAAATAGGTTTTTCATCATCAGGTTCCTTGGGAGGTTCTGAGCCCTTTTTTACAAAAAACAGGTGTGAAATTAGGATATTGATTCCTTTTGAATCACAATAGGTTGTGGCTTGGTCGTTCCATTTTTTAGTTAAAAGATTTCTAAGTTCCTCTTCTTGGTTTTCAGTACCCAAAAAAGCCTTTAAACGATATTCATTAGCATAAGGAGTGATTAATAACCGAAGCATTTCAGCACAATTTGGAAGGTTCAATTCTAAAAACCCTGGTTCGGACCGAACTATTTCTAACCCAGAATCTAATTTGAAACAAGGCACTTTTGTATTTGGGTTTCCGGCAAAAATAATTCCACATTCCCTAGCTAATGGATCCGGAGCTTCAATTCTATCTGGCGAATCATGATTGCCTGCAATACAAATAACTGCTCTTTTACCATTTCCAGCTATTTTTTTTAGTATTTTATAGAACAGTTCCACGCTTTCTACCGGAGGATTAAAGGCATCGAACAAATCGCCAGAAACAATAACTGCATCCACATTTTCGCGTTCGGCTATACTAGCAATCTCATTGAGAACTTCTATTTGCTCGCTATGCCGCGAAAAATTATCGAGCTTTTTGCCTAAGTGCCAGTCGGAGGTATGGAGGATTTTCATTTTTATTGAAATTATTAGACTTGCAATTTTATTTTTGAATACAGCTGAAAGGTTAAAAGTATAAAATTTAAGATAGCAAAAAAAAAGCTGTCCAATTAGACAGCTTTCGTTGAATATAATTAAAGGAAGGTTACCAGCCTAATAAATAAGCAAAAATCAAAGGAGCTACAATGGTTGCATCCGATTCTACTATAAATTTGGGAGTGTGTTCTTCCAATTTTCCCCAAGTAATTTTTTCGTTTGGAACAGCACCTGAATATGATCCGTAGCTGGTAGTTGAATCGCTGATTTGGCAAAAATACGACCAAACGGGAACGTTGTTTAATTGTAAATCTTGATGGAGCATTGGTACCACACAAATAGGAAAATCACCCGCTATTCCACCGCCAATTTGGAAGAAGCCGATGCCGTTTTTGCCGCAATTCTTTTGATACCAATCGGCCAAAAACATCATATACTCAATTCCCCCTTTTACCGTTGAAGGGGTTGTTAACCCTTGAATGCAATGCGATGCAAAAAAATTGGCACATGTTGAATCTTCCCAACCAGGAACAATGATAGGTAAATTCTTTTCGGCAGCAGCTAATAGCCATGAATTCTTTGGGTCAATTTGATAATGAGGAATCAATTCACCACTTCGCAATATTTGGTAAAAGAATTCATGCGGAAAGAATCGGGAATTTTCATTCCGTGCTTTTACCCACGCTGCAACCAGATGTTTTTCGATGTGGCGCATGGCCTCTTCCTCGGGTATACAAGTATCTGTAACGCGATTGAAATGATGGTTCAATAAATCGGTTTCATCGGCAGGCGATAAATCACGATAGTTAGGTATCCTTTTATAATGATTATGAGCTACCAGATTAAACACATCCTCTTCCAAATTTGCACCAGTACACGTTATTATTTGAACTTTGTCCTGACGAATCATCTCGGCTAAAGATTTTCCTAATTCTGCGGTGCTCATGGCACCTGCTAGGGTAATCATCATTTTATTGCCAATTTCCAATTGGTGTTCATAGGCAACAGCTGCATCTACAAGTGATGCTGCGTTAAAATGTTTGTAATGTTCCACTATAAAATTGGAAACGGGTCCTTTATTTTGCATGTTGTATTTATTTATATCTGGAAAAAATTTTTCAAGCCAAAAAATTGTTTATTAATCTCTGAAAAGAAACTCAGAAAAGTGAAATGAAATAGTATAGGCTGACATAAAACAATCAGCCTATACTAAAATATTAGGACTCGGTATATCCTAAAATATGCATCATATCGTGCACCGTTTGTTCGTTCCGATAGACGTAATCAATAAAATTTCCTTTCTCGTCGCGGTCAACAATTACTTGCATGGGGGAAGGGATCAAGCAGTGTTTAATTCCACCGTATCCGCTTATGGAATCCTGATAAGCCCCGGTATGGAAGAACCCAATGTAAAGTGGTTCTTTGTCTTTATCAGCAAACGCCGGGAGCAATATCTGCTGGTTTAAATCTTCCGAATTGTAATAGTCGGAATGGTCGCAGCTTATACCTCCAATGTTAACGCGAGTATATTCATGATCCCATTTATTCACGGGTAAAAGAATAAACTTTTCGTAAATCGACCAAGCGTCAGGGATTGTATTCATCAAACTGTTGTCAATAATATACCACATCTCTTTGTCATTCTGCTGCTTTTGCTCAATCACTTTGAAGATGTTGGCACCGCTTTCGCCCACCGTATATTTACCAAATTCAGTAAAAATGTGTGGATCAGGAACGCCTTCGTTGGTGCAAATTTCTTTAATGTTGCGCACCACTTCTTTAATCATATATTCGTAATCGTATTCAAAACCTAAGTTGTTGCGGATTGGAAATCCACCACCTAAATTCAATGAATCCAGTGTTTTGCATTGTTTTTTTAATTCAGTATAAATCTTCAAGGCTTTGTTGAATTCCCCCCAATAATATAAACTGTCCTTGATGCCTGAGTCAACAAAGAAATGGAGCATTTTGAGCTCTAAATTTGGGTTTCCTTTTATTTTTGATTTATAATAACTCAATATTTCAGTATGACGGATTCCCAATCGTGATGTATAATATGCTGATGAAGGCTCTTCGTCGATGGCCATCCGCAATCCAATTTTCATTTTATGTTCACCGGCTTGTTTTATTACCCGGTTGAGTTCTTTTGGACTGTCGAAAACTACAATAGAATTCTCAAATCCCATTTGTTGAAGTTTGATTATTTTGGCGATGTAATCATCGGTTTTATAACCATTATGTACAATAATCCGCGATTTATCGAGTTCCCCTTTTTGGTATAGCATCTCAATTAAATCGATATCGAAGGCTGATGATGTTTCAAGGTTGACTTGATGTTTTAATGCGGCACCAATCACATGATGAAAGTGGCAACATTTGGTACAATAACAGTAGTAATAATCGCCGTTGTAATTATTTGCTTTGATAGCGCGGTTAAATAGATTCCGGGCTTTTTTAATCTGGTCGCCAATGCGGGGCAGATATACTAATTTAAATGGTGTACCGTATTTTTCGATCAGGTACTTTAGCGAAACGCCGTGGAAAGTCAGGTATCCATCCCTTAAGTCAAAACCTTCCTGAGGAAAGTAATAACTCTGTTCAACGAGATCAAAGTAGGTATTCTTCATTTCTAAATAACCATAAAAAAATGAGTTTAAGTTTTATGCAAATTAAAGCTATTTTTTTTGAAAATTTAGTAGGTTTTTAAAAAACCACAATACTTTTTTAATACACTTATATTCAATAATATACAATAAATATTCGATGTAAAATTGATGAATATTTTCAATGTGGGTTTGTCAATCTTTCTTCAGATCATCAGGTGAGCAGCAAAACTGAAAATTCAATCACTTTTTGCAATCAAACAAAATCAATGTATTTTAAAGAAAATTTAATATCGCCCTAATGAAGTACAAATTTTATGATTTTTCCTTTCATTAAACCATTCAACCACTTTTTATAAAAAAAAGAACCTCAGAATAATTAAATCATTGGGTTTAGGACCACCGCTAACGGGAAAATGTATCCTTAAAACCCTGTTTTAATGGTATTCATTTCTTCAATCAATATTCCAATACAACCTTCAATAGCGGTGCTATCAGTTATTTTATTAGTGATTTCGGGAACGGTTAATTCAAAAATAACTTCTTGGTTTTTTTTTGAGGAGAATTCTAAATTTAGTGAAAAGGAGTGGTTACTGTTGTTATAAATTTCATTTCCCTGAGTATCTTTTATAACAAATAATACGATATCATTAAAGATGGTATCATTACAAATAGTAATGCGGTAATCTTTATTGTTCATCAAATTAAAAGGAATTCGTCGAAGCTCTCCTTCACTAAATTTATAGGCAGAAGAATGATCATTTATTTGATAGGAAAATTTTGATTCGGGCGGCAGGCAATGTTTCTTTTGAAAGTCAAAACAACTTTGCGAAAAGGTAATAGACCCATTAAAAACAAAAAAAATGAAACCGATCCAACGCAACATTTTAAAATCCTTTGGTAGGCGTAATCATGTGTTCTATCAATACTCCAACGCATCCCATTTCAATGTCTTTTTCAACAATAATGATACCTTCGTTACCTTCAGCTTCCAAGGTGGAACTTTGTCCGGGCACTGATATTTCAATATATATATCCCGGGTTTGAGCTACCGTAAATTCAAATTCACTGCTATTGGAATCGGTTGAGTTATCATATAAAATGTCATTTGTATCTTTATCAATAAGTTTGAATTTAATCTGACTTCCTAAAATATGATCCCAGCAAATAGATATTCTATAATCGCGCCCATTATAAATTGTAAATGGAGTCCGCGATATTTGGCCCTTAAGAAAAAGAGCACTTCTGGATTCCTCATTTATTTTATAGTATATATTTTTACTGGTTGGGCAACTGTCTTTTTGGTAACCAAAACATTTCCGAACTTTGTAATCGTTAGACTGTCCTATAGTAAATAAGGGTAAACAAAAAATAAAAAAAAGAAATAGATACTTGATTGCTCTTAGTTGCATGGCCAATTTAATTTGAAAAAATTATTTTTATACTTTTTGTTGATGGGGTCATTAACCGGCCATCGTGCGATTGTAAAATTATATCTTTTAAATAAATAAACTTGTATTTTGTTTCACCATTTATTATATCATTTTTCATTTCGTTTGATATAATGGGTAAATTACTACTTAGTGTAATGTC
>JAIFNJ010000106.1 GCA_020047835.1 Bacteroidota bacterium | reverse complement strand
CCGACCCTGATGGAACATGGGGTTTTTGCTGGTGCCGGTGTAATCGGTGGTTAACGGAACAGCCTCATTTTTGCCGTCAAATTTCCACAGATTTTGTGCTGTACCACCTTTATAGCGTCTGGTGTGGCTTCCCTGAAAAGCAAAGCGTGTAAAATAGAGATTGCTGTTTTCGTCAAACGAACCTTCGTCGGCCTGGGCAAGCGGTACACGGCTGTATTGCAGAGTGGCCGGATCGAGCAAAGCCAGCTGCCGCGCGGGAAGGGTGGAATAGTAACTGGTTGAGATAATCAGTTTTCCTTCGCGGGTCCAGCTGTAAAGTTTTGGTCCGCTGCCTTTCGAGCCTTCCCAGGTCAAACGTTTGGGAATACCGCCTTCCGCAGCAATGAGATAAACTTCGTTCGGGCCTTCGTATTCGGCATTAAAGGCGATGGATTTGCCGTCAGGAGAAATGCTGGCATTTGATTCAACACCTTGACTGGTAGTGATCCGCGAACAGATTCCGGTTGACTGGTTGTGTTTCCAAAGGTCGCCTTCGGAGGTGAAAACAACCAGTTCGTTATGCAGCGAAGGGAAACGGTAGTACCCTTTTTGCTGGGCGAAGGTGTTTCCGGAGAGCATCATAACAATAAAAATGAGCAAAACAGATTTGATGGTATTCATATTATCCTGATTTAGTTTGTTGCGCGAAAAAATGATCAGAAAATTAGTTCGGCTCGCTCCAGAATAATTACAGGAAGGCCAAAGGATAATGGCAAACTGAAGATTGATTTCATTCGTATATAATTTGTTTTTAAACGTCTCAAGGAATTGCTTCATATTCGCTTCGCGGATTTCCTTTTGGTCAATTCATTTTCGATTAGTGAGAAGATAATTCTCATGGCAAGTTCATCTTTCAGATTTATTCATCTTTTGGTATTCCTTAAAGCCATCTTGTTTGTTGTTACAATGGAATACCTTTGCAATTCTATCTAACTATTTGTCCAATGGATCAATACCAGAAAAAGATAAGTTTAGAATTATCAGTCTGGCAGAAGCAAATGCTTCAGCGACCAACTTTTTTTAATTGGTTGTCGAAAGAAGTTCAGACCAAAGTAAATACCTGGATTCCTGAAAAGGTTCACCATGCGATTACCACCACGATCAAGCAGATGATTCGCGGTGTTTTATTTGGTGCTGCCTACACTACTGCGAAACCTTTTGGTGTTCAAACCTTGCAGGCACGCGAAGCAGCTGTTCAGCAACGAATAGAATTTTACCGAAATACCGCGGCTGTTGAGGGTGGAATTACAGGCGCAGGCGGCATCTTGCTGGGACTTGCCGACTTTCCCATTTTAATTGGACTGAAGCTGAAATTGTTGTTCGAAATTGCTTCCATCTATGGATTTAATGTCGATGATTATAAGGAAAGGGTTTACCTGTTGCATATTTTTGAACTGGCATTTTCGAGTCATGTACACCGAAAAGGGGTTTATCTAAAAATGGCAGATTGGGATAGCAAACGGAAAGAACTTCCTGAAGATATTCATCAATTCGACTGGCGTAGTTTTCAGCAGGAATACCGCGATTATATCGATCTGGCCAAGATGGCGCAAATGGTACCTGTAATTGGGGCACCTGTTGGCGCAGTGGTAAACTACCGCCTGATTGAGAAGTTAGGATTAACAGCAATGAATTCTTATCGAATGAGATTATTAAATAACCGGTGATAAATGTATATTTTAATACAGATAATATCTTAAATCACTCAATAAATTGCAGTATGTCAGTGGGTTGTCAGTTTAAAGCTTTGAAAATGGCTTCGGGTGTACTCCGTTGGGTATCAATTTTGGTAGAATAAACAGTCTGCTAACCTATTAAGGGAAAGTTACTCCACATCTTAGCGAAGCCCTCTTATATTTGAACCGTAATCCATTAATAATCTTTTGTTATGGTTAATAACTAGCAGGGCATACTACTCCTTTAGATTGTACACTGGTACCATCTATTTCTTTTTTAAACTTTTAATTTCATTATTTAAATCATCTAATCGATTAATAATGTGCTTGTAGAGCTCATCTGTATTCTTATCATTATAATTAATCTCATTTAGTTCCTGAGTTAATTCTTTTTTGCTTTCTTCCATACTATTCATGATTACACCAATAAAAAGATTCATGATAATCATGGCTCCAATTATTATAAAACTTGCAAAATATAAAAAAGGCCAAAATGATACTATTTGCTGAATTTTATTATCTAAAGTTCCTAGAATATGTGCATTCATAATATCTGTCCAGCCTTCTAGCGTTAACACTTTGAAGAGGGTAACAAAAGCGTGGTGCAAATCACCAAAATGCAATGGGTCTGTTTTTCCAAAAACAAATACTCCAACAATGGCATATACATAGAAAAGTATGCCGATAAGCATTATTACATAACCCATTGATGGGATACTTTTGAGTAATGCACTGATTATTAATTTTAATTTTGGAAAAACAGTTATCATTCTGAAAATTCTCAAAACCCTCAAAATTCGAAAAACTGCAAAATAGTGGGTATCATTAAATGGAATAAGGCATATAGCCACAATTATGAAGTCAAAGACGTTCCAAGGGTCTGAGAAATATACCCAAGGTCGTTTACCGTTTGAAACTATTTTTAAGGCTATTTCTATTGTGAAAAATATGATTATTATTTGGTCGATTAAAGACAGTACAACCTCGTATTGTTTTAACAACCTGGGATAAGTCTCTAAACCAATAATAACAGCAGACAAAAGGATCAGTGTAAAAATAAAATAATTGAAGAGTTTGCTATTTATTAGCTTTCTCGTTATTTCTAAGAACCAGTTCATGATTTTTTAATTTTTGAAAACATAATTTTCAGCATTGGTAATGAAGCGACAACAATAAAAATGAATAAGATATAAATTGAATATTTCATTATATCCGGATATGCTTTCCCAATATAATAGCCTAACGGTACTAATGTACAAACCCAGGTAAGTGCACCTAAAAGATTAAAAAGTAAAAATTTTTTAAATTTAAAATCAGTAGCACCTGCAATCATCGGCACTAAAGTACGGATAATAGGCATAAAGCGACCTAAAATGAATGCCCACATTCCAAAACGGGCGTAGAAATTACTTCCTTTTTCAAGGTATTCCTTTTTAAAGAACCGTGAATTATTATCGACAAACAGTTTTTCGCCTAACCATTTTCCTTTAAAATACCCCGTTAAATCGCCCATAAACGATGCTGTAACTAATAAAAGCAAAAGCAAGGCTAATGGTATTTCCAAATAATGGGTTCCACAAAACATACCGGCAGCAAATAACAAATAATCACCTCCTGGTAAAATAAATCCAAGAAAAAATCCCGTTTCAATATAAACAATTGCTAAAATTAAAAGCAAGCCACCCCATTCAATAATTTGATGTGTGTTAAAAAAAGTTCCAAATGAAATATCTAAAAGATTCATAGTGAAAAGTTGGTTTAAAAATGCACAATATTAAGAACATCCAAATTAGCTGAACCTTTCTGCATCTTGCTTAAAGAAATTGTTTGCAAAAGAAAGCTGCCGAAGTGTGCCTGTTTTTTTGTTTTGATGTGTCTCCATTCGTTGAAGAATATTATGTAAAGTTATTATGGTTTCCATTATGTAAGGACCTTTATTGAGCATAACACATTCAGCTCTTACCGACATGGATGCATCTGTTATTTCAGCGCGGGTAGCCAAACCTGTTTGTGCCAGATTTTCGAGAATTTGGGTTGCCCAAATAACCGGAACATGTGCTGCTTCGCATACCCATAATATTTGTTCCTGCACCTCTGAAATGCGCTCAACACCAAGTTCAACTGCTAAATCTCCTCTGGCTATCATAACACCAATGTTTGACCATTGCATGGCTGTAAGCAATAAATCGGGCAAGTTATTAAACGCGTCTTTGTTTTCAATTTTAAGAACCATACCTATATCCATGCGATTTAATCTTGAAAGTGCTTCCATGAGTTGCTTCACATCATAAGCTGTTCTTACAAATGAATAACCAACACTATCGGCATGTTTTACAATAAAGGGTAAATAGCTGATATCTTCTTCGGTAAGCGAAGGTAATTGCAATTGGGTGTCGGGCAGGTTTATTCCTTTTTCTTTCTTTAGTTTTGTTCCTTTAGCCCTCGCTTTGGTTATAAGAACAGTAGCATATTCCTTAAATGTTTCCTCTATTACGCCTCCAATTTTTCCATCGTCAAACCAAATATGGTTTCCAACATCAATACTTCCTACAATATTTGGAATGCTCATTGAAACTAACGCAGCAAATGTTTTCTCTGATGTATTTTTATCAATGGCTTCTTGTAGCTCGCCTACAGTCGAATATAACTTTATCCGATCGCCAGTATGCAGTATAAGATCACCTTTCTTTTTATTCTTTTTTTTGAGTATATGAATTTCTTCTGAGCGAATCTTAGGCCCAGGCAGGTCCATGTAAATTTTACAATGTTTCTCAGTTTGTTTTTCAGCCTTATGTATCGCATCTATCATGCTTTCCCAAACCTCAGGATTGTCGTGACTACAATTAATACGGGCTATTTCCATGCCTTTAACCAACAAATCGGTCATGTATCCAACATCTCCGGCCGAATCATATGGCAATGTAACCATTATCCTGGTGCTAATTTGGTTATTGCCTTCGCCAAAAAGTCTGTTCGTATTTTTTATAAGTAATTCAAGCGTGGTGAAAAAGTTCCAAATACTTTTCTCAGGACTCAATAACTCTTGTACACTTTGACCCTGAATGGTTTTGAGGTGATATATTATATTATCCAGGTTCGTAAGTACGTATCTCTCGGCATTTGCAAATGATGATAAGCCCAAAAACGAAAGGTTGCCCTGCTTGACCCTAAAGTCGAACGTACGCAGAGATAAATAGTCAATCAGGTTTTTAGCTGCATAGGTATAGTTTTGATGTACTAAGAATGCATCCGAATTAATACGTTCTCTGTTACTGATGATACAAGCCCTGATTCCCTCAATTTTTTCAATTAGTTCTGTCGTGCTTATCTTATTCATTTTTCAGAAAATATTACTGTTTTCTAATTTTTAAGGAAAGCAAGACACTCCCTGCTATTATGAAAGCAATGAATATCAGCGACCATTCAATAGGTATTTTATAAAAGTCAATAAAAATCATTTTTATCCCTACAAAAACAAGTACGATAGCTAAGCCATAGCTTAAAAGCCAGAAGCGATGAACAATACCTGCAAGAGCAAAATACAATGACCGCAATCCTAGGATTGCAAAAACATTCGATGTATATACAATAAACTGATCCTGAGTAATTGCAAGAATTGCCGGAATGCTATCAACAGCAAAAATCAAGTCGGTTGTTTCTATGAGAATTAAAACTAAAAACAAAGGTGTGGCAAATCGTCTGCCGTCAATTTTAATAAAGAATTTATCTTCATGCAAAGTTGGAGTTACAGGCATAAACTTTTTAAAGAATTTTAAAACCGGATTTTTATCGGGATCAATTTTTGAATTACTGTGATTAAACATTTTGAAACCGGTAAAAATCAGTAATGCCCCGAAAAAATAAATCGTGAAATGAAACCTTTCGATTAGAGCAACACCCGCAAAAATAAAGATCACACGCATAATTAACGCACCGATAATACCCCAAAAAAGAACTTTGTGCTGATATTTTGTCGGTATTTGGAAGTAGGTAAAAATCATAATAAAAACAAAGATATTATCAACACTTAGGGCCTTTTCTACCAAATATCCTGTGAAAAACTCCAATGCCTGCTGCTGACCTCTCCAATAATAAATAATCACATTAAATATCAAGGCAAGAAAAACCCAAACAAAAGTCCATGTTAATGCCTCTTTCACTGACACGTCATGACTTTTTCGATGAAAAACGCCTAAATCAAGTGCCAACATGATAAGAACAAAAACATTAAAAATTATCCAAAATGTAATTGGTGTTTCCATATAATTATTTTAATTTGATAACAATATTATTCTAAAATTTGTTCAACCCATAAACCGAATACACATCGGTCTGGTTACGTTTTTTAAGCGGTATGAAAAAAGTATCAGTCCGTCCGGCTGGGAGGATAGGGGTAAAGAGTTGAAGGCTTACTTTTTTATTACTTAATTCAGAAATATAGAATTTTCCATAAGAATATGGAGTGATCCGTATGAGGCTATGTTAACGTATTTCGAGAAAATTGCCCCACATCTTAATGAACCGCTGAATATGAGAACCCTAAACAATTACGCAAGTATTTGCGGTGAGAGAGGCTCACTCCCGTCCACTAACTACTGGCGGAGCCGTTTACTCGATTCCATAAGCCGAAGCATAGGGATACGATTGATCATCGGCAATAGCAAACAGAATGTTGGGTTTATCCGCTGTGGTTAAGCGATTGCATCTGAAGCAATCAGAAACGCTAAAATGGTGATACCGAATTCCCTTTTTATTAACTGATTTGTTATAGCTAAGGTTTAATTTAACAGTCATTTGCTTAAATCGGTAAGATCAGAATTTTTCACTTCATAAAATCCCTGACTTTAATTTTTAGTCTGAATTATAGTAAACTTGTACTTTTCTACAATTGGTTTTCCAATCTCTACACCATCAACATTGAAAAGAAAATTTTTGGGCAGTGGTTGGGGATTGTAGTACGCCAATCTTTTTTTAGTTGCGATATCAGCCTTTACACCCAATTTTCCTGAAGGGGTTGAAACGGCAAGATCAATAATTCCATCTTTTTCATTGATCAAAACCGGAGTTTTCAGCACTTTTTGCCTGAATTTTGAAAAGTCAGCTTCGCTTGTTATTCCTTCTTCCACCTTCCACCACATAGCAACGACGCCTTTCCCATTGTCCGGGTGCTGCAATGTCAATCGCAGTCCTTTATTGTTGGCCATCCTGAAATTTTCGCGCTTGGGCTGATAGCTGAATCCATCGTTGTACAGCGCCATTTTTGCATCTTTACCGGCATTATCCCACAAAATACGAATGGAAATGGCCACATCTTCGAAGCGGGCGAAAAAGGTATTTGTGTCGTCGAATTCCACTTTGCCGCCTGCTTCAGGAGCAGTTATTTTTTTGCTTCCGATCCAGATTTCGTCAAATGCATGGGGCAAAATGATGGTCGAATTCAGGTAGGCATTGATGCAGTTATGGTCTTTTTCGCCTGCAGCCAACATCACAAATTCGCCCTTGTTTTGGGCAGACTGCATAAAATACATCAGGTGGCGCGCTTTGCCCCAACCGCCATTTGCGGGGTAGTTGGCAGGCATCAGGTGTTTCATCTTTTCGCCCATTCCTTCGGCTGACCAGGTTCCGTAATGGTCGTTTCGTCCCTCCATGTTGTAGGCAATGTTTAGCATTTGCGGAACCCGCTCACTGCTCAGGTAAGCCACAAATGATTTGTCGTCGGGACTATATGCCTGGTTGGATGAGGCGATAGAAACTTTTTTGCCCACATAGTCGCAGCTATATGAATTGGCGATGCTGTCCCAGCGCTGAACGATAAATCGGTTTGGGCGGTTCATCAGTTCTTTTTGTTGCGCACTCAATCCAGTTTCGTTCAGGATTCATGTATTTTTCTTCCAGCAGGTCGCGACCAAAAACACGGTTGTAGTCGCGGCTATGCGCTCCGCCCAGAAATCCTCCGCGTTGGTTGTAGTGCGAACACAAATCGGTAAGTAAAAAGTTAATCGCATCGGTTGCTTTAGTTCGGATATCTTCGTCAGTTGAATATTTCCGGATAAGTGCCAGTGATTCCAAATCGACACCACAATAAGTAGGACTGTCGTACTCGCGGTTGCCAAATCGGGCAACATGATCGAGCCAGATGTTAAACAATTTGCGTCCTTCTTCAACCACCGAGGGCTGCTTGTAAACCTGGCCAAGAGCAACCATATT
>JAIFNJ010000049.1 GCA_020047835.1 Bacteroidota bacterium | reverse complement strand
ATCGATTGGGCTTTAATTAAGTGTATTTTTTTTTGAATTTCATCTAGGGGTTCAATTCTTTTGAACCATAAAGTGTCCTGTGGAAAATATGTTCGGTCATTAATTTCCTGACTATTTAAACAATAAGGTATAGTCCATACAAGTAAAAACAAAAAATTGACGATTAAATTTGAGATTAATTTTTTCATGGTCAACCTTTTTTAATTAGGTAAAAATGAATTAGTCCAGCTAATTATATAAAATTATCAAATGCTAATTAAAAATGGACTATTTTTCAGGTATCTAAAAATAGTAATATTTTCTCATATTAACAAGTAACTATTTGATTATTAAAGGAAAATGCATGTATTTCGGAAATACAAAAAAATATATATGCCCTGTTGCAAGTATAAAAAAGAACCGTATATTTGCACCACCAATTTTTAAGCGGATGTGTCGTAATTGGTAGCCGAGCCAGACTTAGGATCTGGTGCCGCAAGGCGTGGGGGTTCGAGTCCCTTCATCCGCACTACAAACAATAAAATGAAAAGTTAACCGCCATTCGGAAAGTCTGTTTGGCGGTTTTTTAAATCAGTGAGACTTTAATCCCGGGCACTCGGGATTATTTAGACGAACTGATCCCGAGCGCAGCAGAGGGATCTCAAGGGTTATAATCCCTAAAGCTTGCCATATAAAAATAGTATTTACTTTTGTATACCCGGTCAGTTTTGCTGCAAGGTATTATAATTTATAAGTTAATTTAAAGTCTGGTCAAGATGAACATTACAAGAGAAAACATTGACAATTTGAATGCTATCCTTAAATTAAAGATAGAAAAACAAGACTACGCTGAGGCCGTAGAAAAGGTGCTGAGAGATTATCGTAAAAAAGCCAATATAAAAGGGTTCCGTCCTGGAATGGCTCCAGCTGGAATGGTTAAAAAATTGTATGGGAAATCCATTTTGTTAGACGAAGTGAACAAATTGGTTTCCGATAGCTTAACCAACTACTTGATTGACGAAAAACTGGATATATTGGGTGAACCTCTTCCCAGTATCAAAATTAAATCGGAATTGGATTTTGAGAACAGCGAAGAATTTATGTTTGCTTTTGATATTGCCATTTCACCGGTAATTGATCTTAAATTAAGCAAAAAAGATAAAATCACCTATTACGACATTAAGGTAGATGATGCCATGATACAAGAAGCCATGGAAAGCCATGCGTCGCGTAATGGTAAAACCGATGAGGCAGAGATTGTGGCTGAAAAAGACTTGGTAAAAGGTAAATTCGAACAATTGGATCAAGATGGTAACTTGCTGGATGGCGGTATTGTGACCGAAGACAGTCTATTTGCCGTGGATAAAATTGAGGAATCCAACATACGTGCATTGGTTATTGGCGCCAAAAAAGGTGACATCATTGATTTCGAAATTACCAAAGCCTTTTCGCACAGTGCCGATTTGTCATCCATGTTGCGCATCAGCAAAGAAGTGGCAGAAATGTTGGGTGGCACCTTCCGTTTTACCGTACAAGGCATCACCCGCCATGTAGCTGCTGAAGTAAACCAGAAATCATTCGATGCCGTTTATGGCGAAGGTACAGTTTCATCGGAAAAAGAATACAAACAAAAGATTGTGGAAGAGATTCGGGAAAGCTTTGTTTCGTCAACCGATTACAAATTTTTGCTCGATACCAAAGAAAAATTAGTAGTAAAGGCTGATCTTACCTTACCCGATGAGTTTTTGAAACGCTGGTTAGTAGCTGTAAACAAGGAATTGACCGCAGAAAAGGTTGAAACAGACTATCCTCTCATGAAAACCGATTTGGCATGGCAATTGATTAAAAACAAACTCATTGATGAGCAGGAATTAAAAATTAATGAAGCTGAATTACTCGATTTTGCAAAACAAGCCGTTTTAATGCAATTCCGTCAATATGGGTTGATGCACTTGCCCGATGAACAATTGGAGGCTTACGCCAAGCAAATGCTAACCAATAAAGACGAAAGCACTAAAATGATGGATAGGGCATACGAAAAGAAAATTTTGGCTTACGTTAAAGAAACCGTTAAATTGGAATCAAAGGAAGTTACTATTAAGGAATTTGAAGAATTATTTAAATAGCAACTAAAGCATTCCATTTTTTTTGTAATACTGCCAAAATTGGTTAAATTGAGTCTTGAAATTAACAACTTAAAACTATGGAAATGATTTCAAAGGATGAATTCAGAAAATTTGCTACCAAACATGTTGGTATAAGTAGCATGGTTTACCACCGGTATTCAAAGGTTCATGATAATTATATTACACCGAATATTATTGAGGAGCGTCAGTTAAACGTGGCATCTATGGACGTGTTTTCGAGGTTGATGATGGACCGAATAATCTTCCTTGGGGTTCCTATCGATGATGATGTTGCCAACATTATTCAAGCACAACTTTTGTTTCTTGAATCAACCGATGCTGACAAAGACATTTCCATCTATTTCAATACTCCTGGAGGTTCCGTTTATGCAGGTCTAGGAATTTATGACACCATGCAATACATCAACCCAGCAATCAATACTATTTGTACCGGAATGGCGGCCTCAATGGGCGCTGTTTTATTAACCGCTGGTACAAAAGGAAAACGCTCGGCATTGCCTCATTCCCGCGTAATGATACACCAACCAATGGGTGGGGCTCAGGGACAGGTTTCTGATATTGAAATTACTGCCCGCGAAATCAAAAAACTTCGCGACGAGTTGTATGAAATCATTGCCAAACATTCTGGAAATCCATTTGAGCGCATCCAAAAAGATTCGGATCGCGATTACTGGATGACTGCTATTGAAGCTAAAGAATATGGCATGATTGATGAAATTTTGGTAAAGAAGAAAGTATAGTTAATAGAAATTCGTAGAATATTGAATAGATTCCTGATATTTGTACAGGAATCTATTTTAATTTAACAATCAACCATTTCAATGGATAAACCATCTGGGAATAAAAGCAAGATCATGGAGAAATGTTCGTTTTGCGGCAGAGAGAAAAAAGAAGTAAACCTTCTTATTGCTGGAATTTCAGGTCATATTTGTGATAGCTGTATTACGCAAGCCCATGAAATTATTGACGAGGAATTGAAAGGTACCAGCGATTTTGATATGAGTAAATTGAAATTGCTGAAACCCAAAGAAATAAAAGCCTTTTTAGATCAATACGTTGTTGGGCAAGATGATGCCAAAAGGTATCTGTCGGTGGCTGTTTACAACCATTACAAGCGACTGGGACAAGGCAAGAATACCAAAGACGATGTGGAGATTGAAAAATCGAACATCATTTTGGTAGGAGAAACTGGTACCGGAAAAACTTTATTAGCACGCACCATAGCAAAAATGCTACATGTGCCTTTTAGTATTGTTGATGCCACGGTTTTAACGGAAGCTGGATACGTGGGTGAAGATATTGAAAGCATTCTTACCCGCTTGCTACAGGCTGCCGATTACGATGTGAATGCTGCCCAACGGGGTATCGTTTTTATTGATGAGATTGACAAAATTGCCCGTAAAGGCGATAACCCATCCATAACCCGCGATGTTTCCGGTGAAGGGGTTCAACAAGGATTACTGAAACTTTTGGAAGGTTCCATAGTAAATGTTCCTCCACAAGGTGGGCGCAAGCACCCAGAGCAAAAAATGATTGCGGTTGACACTAAAAACATCTTGTTCATTTGTGGCGGTGCTTTCGATGGAATTGATAAAAAAATATCGCAGCGGTTGAATACCCAAATTATTGGTTACGGAGGCGATACCCGGGATAGGATAGACAAAAACAACATTCTACAATACATTGCCCCTCAGGATTTGAAAAGTTTTGGGCTTATTCCTGAAATCATTGGCCGTTTGCCGGTTCTTACCTATCTGAATCCACTGGATAGGGAGACGCTTCGCAAGATTTTAACGGAACCTAAAAATGCTATCATCAAGCAATATATCAAGCTTTTCAAGTTAGATCATATTAAACTCTCTTTTGATGAAGCCTGTTTTGAGTTTATTGTGGATAAAGCGGTTGAATTCAAATTAGGCGCCCGCGGACTGCGTTCCATTTGCGAGGTAATTATTAACGATGCCATGTTTGAAATGCCATCGGAGGAAACCAAAGAGTTTAACGTTACATTAGAATACGCTCAGGAGAAGTTAAGTAAATCGAATTTGAAAAGGCTGAAAGTAGCATAGAAAATAGTAACCCCGGAAAATTTCGGGGTTTTTTATTGGTTGTAAGTTTTTCCGTTGTAAAAAACCTTGGTGGTATTCATTCCCTCATTAAAGATTACAATTCCACGCAATACTTTAAAATCGTTAATTTTCTCAAAGGATAGGTCAAACCGGTCACCGGCTTTAAAAAGTTTAAGAAACCCATTGGCATCGCGGTAAGCGACCATATCGCCATTAACTTCATAGGTAGCCGGAATGTAGTTTTCAATCAAATAGTTCTCACCTTTTAGGTAAGCAAACAGCTGTCCTTGCATTTGATAAACTAATATATCATCTTTTAGTTGGAATGTGTCTGGCGCATAGTTACTGATGGTTTCTATTTCACCGTGATCGAATAATTTGAAATCGCCGGTACTGGTAACATAAGCAACTTTTTCATAACCAACCTGATACGATTTAGGTCGAAAAGATTCGAGGACCTTGACCTCACCATCGTAAAAAACACTTAACAAATCAGTTACGGGATCAATATAAGCCATAATATTCCTTCCAACAGATGCATTAATCACCATATTGGTTTTAAAAAGTTCAGTAATTTGACCTTGATGAAAAACTTTAACATTTTGGTAGGCATCAATATAACCCATTATGTTATTACCCACTTTAAAAAGCATGGCATTGTCGTATAGAATCCCATCTTCAAGAGTTATAATTTGTCCCTGATAATAAATCTGGAAATATCTGGCCCGGGTATCAAAAAATGCCACCATGCTATCGCCCACAAAATAATTGCCTACGTACTGCGATAACAGCTTTTTGTTGCCATCTTCAAAAACAAACAATTGCGAATTCATTTGGTAAGTCACCAAATTATCGGTCACCATATAGGAGTCCACCATGGAACCCAAATCGTAATCAATATGGTTATAATAAATCTTTAAATTATTGCTGTTGGTAATGTATCCAATACATTTATCACCGGTTTGATAGGAAAGTACTGGTTGGTATTCCAATTGTCGGGTTTGGCCCTTATCGAAAACAAAAAACCGATTCTGATAATCGGAAAATGCGGCTATGTTTTGGGCATTTGTGGCCAAAAAAAACAGGGAGAAAAAGAGCGTGGCACTTAGTTTCATAATTCAAGTTTCGATGATTTATTATAAAGATAAGGCAAAAGCAATGAATTTGCAAAAGCAACTGAAGCAATGAAATATTTGATACAATGAGTAGTGCTTTTTTTACTCCCTTATCACCTTTACAATTCCGTTCTTTCCAATTTTTATAATACCCGAGGGTTTTGTTCGCACGGTATCATCCTGACGATATTTTACCACATAGTTTGCCGCAAGCATCAATTCAGGGTCAATTTCTTCGAAGAGGGCAGGGGTTGGCTCTCCGCTAAAATTTGCTGAGGTGGAAACAATGGGTTTTTTGAATTGTTGAATCAGGTTATAGCAAAATGATTCTTTTACAACCCGGAATCCCACACTTTGGTCGTCGCGATTGATAACATTCGGAGCCAGGTTTTTGGCGCCTTCCAATATAACAGTTAGGGGAGTTTCAGCCAAATCAATAACTTCAAAAGCAATTTCCGGAATTTCATCTATATATCCCGAAATGCGCCCCGGATGGTCAACCAATAAAATCATTGATTTGTTGTCGGCTCGTTTTTTTATGTCGTAAATTCGTTGAACAGCAACCTCGTTGGTGGCATCGCATCCCAATCCCCAAACCGTATCGGTAGGGTAGAGGATAACGCCCCCGCTGCGCAATACTTCAAGCGCTGCTTTTATATCTTCTTTCATATTTTTTAATTCGTTGGTTCAATAGCTCATTTGTTCATGGACTCATTGGCACATGAAACAATGGGCTCATGTATTTTATCCAGCCACATCATATTCCCTTAGCGCATCGTTCAACGATGTTTTTTTATCGGTAGTTTCCTTTCGGGTACCAATAATTAGGGCACAAGGCACCTGATAGCTTCCGGCAGGATACGATTTGGTATATGAACCGGGAATTACTACGGAACGGGGCGGCACATATCCTTTATATTCTTTGGGTTCCGTTCCGGTAACGTCAATAATTTTGGTAGAATTGGTAATTACTACGTTAGCGCCCAACACCGCTTCTTTTCCAATATGCGCACCTTCCACCACAATGCAGCGTGAACCAATAAAGCAATTGTCTTCAATAATTACAGGAGCTGCTTGTACAGGTTCCAAAACGCCTCCAATTCCAACGCCTCCGCTAAGGTGCACATTCTTGCCAATTTGTGCACAAGAGCCAACGGTGGCCCAGGTATCCACCATAGTTCCACTATCAACATAAGCTCCAATATTAACGTACGATGGCATTAGAATAACTCCAGGTGCCAGATAGGAACCCCGTCGAGCCAGTCCGTGAGGTACAACGCGCACTTCCTGAGCTGCATAATTTTTCTTGAGTGCCATTTTATCGTGAAACTCAAACGGACCTATTTCAATGGTTTCCATTTTGCTGATAGGAAAAAATAAGATAACCGCTTTTTTAACCCACACATTAACCTGCCATGAATCACCCACTGGCTCAGCAGCTCTTAATTTGCCCTTATCTAGGAGCTCTATTACTTCGTTTATGGCTTTTTTTGCCGGTTCGGTTTTCAATAATTCCCTGTTTTCCCAGGCTTCTTCTATAATTGATTGTAGCGTATCCATTTTAATAAAATTGTTGATTAATTGGCTGCAAATTTAATGAAGTAAATGGTATAGCCAAGTTCAGATCTTTTTCTCTTACAATTTTAGCAACAAAGACCTTGTTCTATTGTTAATAGATAACCTCCATCTGAAGGTAAAAAATAGCATTTGACGATCGATATTTTTAGGATTTATTTTTGCTGATATCATTAAAATGTCTAATTTGTAGGGGTAAAATTCAAAATAATTCAATAAACGGAATAGCCATGGAACAACAAAACACGGTTGATAATAATTCGTATCTGGTTTTTAAAATTGGTGAGGAAGAATTTGCGGCCCATGCCAGCAAAGTTCAACGAATATTGGAGTTGCAGCCCATCACTACTATACCTAAGGCTCAAAAGTACATGAAAGGCGTTATTAATTTAATGGGAAAAGTACTTCCGGTAATTGATGCCCGCCTTAAAATGGATTTACCCGAAAAGGAAGCGGATGCCAATACCTGCATTATTGTTCTTGAGATTAAAAAAGGTGCCCGGGTTGTTGAAACAGGAATTATTGTTGATTCGGTACAAAGCGTTCTGGAAATTCAAAAACACGAAATTAGCGAACCACCTTCCATAGGAATAGAAGTGAATACGGAATTTATTTATGGTATGGTTCAGCAGGATAGTAAATTTATTATGCTGCTCGATGTGGACAATGTATTTTCAATTGAAGAAGTAATTAAGCTTAAGGAAGCTACCGAAACTCCAATGGAAGAAATGCAGGAGGTAAAAGAAGAGTAGCTTGCTGAATTCTGTAAATTTTAACAAAGAGGTAATCAGGTATTACTCCGCTGGAATTAATTCTGCATCCACCTTACGAATTACGGCTGTATTTTCATTTATTTCAATGGAAACAA
>JAIFNJ010000021.1 GCA_020047835.1 Bacteroidota bacterium | reverse complement strand
TACCACTTCAAGCGCAGCAATAGCAACTTTAGCAGCAATTGGGTTTCCGCCAAATGTAGAACCATGTTCTCCGGGTTTGATGCAAAGCATGATTTCATCATCTGCCAAAACGCATGAAACTGGGAATACTCCTCCGGATATGGCTTTTCCAAGTATCAAAATATCGGGACGCACGCCTTCATGATCCACCGCCAATAATTTACCGGTACGGGCAATACCAGTTTGCACCTCATCGGCAATAAATAAAACGTTATGCTTCTTGCACAAATCGGCTGCTTTTTTCAAATAACCTTCGTCTGGAACAAATACCCCGGCCTCACCCTGAATCGGTTCAACAATAAATCCGGCTACATTCGGATCTTGCAATTCTTTTTCAAGAGCTGCAATATCGTTATAAGGTATTTTTACAAAACCGGGAGTAAAAGGACCAAATCCGCCGTATGAATCGGGATCAGTACTCATGGATACAATTGAAATGGTACGTCCATGAAAGTTTTCGAAGCAGCAAATAATTTTGGCTTGATCATTGGGAATTCCCTTTTTCATATAGCCCCACTTACGGCAAAGCTTAAGTGCTGTTTCATCAGCCTCAGCACCGGTATTCATGGGCAATACTTTTTCGTACCCAAAATATTTGGTTACATATTGTTCAAACTCGCCCAAACTACTGTTGTAAAAGGCTCGTGAGGTAAGAGTAATTTTTTGGGCTTGCTCCACCATGGCATTCACAATCTTTGGATGACAGTGACCTTGATTTACTGCCGAATAAGCCGACAAGAAATCGAAATATTGCTTACCATCGGTATCCCACACAAAAGGGCCTTTACCTCTATCTAAAACAACCGGCAGCGGATGATAATTGTGAGCTCCATAATTTGACTCCCGATCCATGTATTCTTGAGCTGTCATTTTTGCCATAACTTCTTTTTTTTAAACGGTTTAACTTTTATATTTTCTTTCTGCAAGATTACTAAATCGGTACGATTTATTCAATTTTAGCACTAAAAATCAGTTTTAAAAATCGCAACAAATAACTTGCTCACTATTATATACTTAGATTGAGTATCTTCCCCTTAATCCATAAAAGGAGTTTTTTAACATATCGGGCAAAATATAGAAAAAAAAACTTGCCAGATATACTAGCAAGCTTTAAAATATTTCAAATAGTAATTTATATACTTGATAAATTATGACTGGGGCGTTTCAACTATTAATGGTTGGTACTTGGCGGCACCGAAAGCCAAAATTGGGAAAAATACAATCCCTAATAAAATTAACCCAATGGTAAACCCGGCATCCTTACCAAAATTTTTTGAAATACCATGATAAACCATAATCATAAAAACAATGTTCACAATGGGAATCATTAAAAGAAAAAGCCACCACCATGCCTTGCCTGCAATTTTCAAAATCACCAAAATGTTGTAAATGGGAATCAGAATAGCCCAGCCAGGTTGCCCGGCTTTGTTAAACAGAATCCACATTGTTACTACCATAAAAACACCAATGATGCCTACAAAAACCATAAATGCGGCACCTAATGCTACTAATGCTTCCATACTTAATAAATTTTTAGGTTAAGAAAACTAGGCATGAAATTATTAAATAATCAAGTATGAAACAAAATATTTTTTATAACACAATTAAAATGCTACTATTCAAGTATATAAATATAATTTAACAATAAATTAATGAATTAAATGAGTTGGTATTTAAACTTGAAAAGTAGAATATTTTGTAATTAAATAAATAATTTGCAATTTAACTGCATCATTATTCTAAAAATCAAAGTTTCAAAAATGCTGGAATTTGACCACCATTTATTGGGCGTAACCGAAAAGCCAAATGAGTAGGAAAATTTAATTTAAAACTTATAAAATGGATGCACAAAAAGTTGACATGTTTATGATGATGAATGGAAAGTTCTTTGAAAGCCATCATCTAGGTCTAATCAGAGAGCGCTTACTTAATCTTGATGAATCTAAATGGGTTGCCATTCAAATGATGCAATTTAAAGACCCTACAACCAGCATTATTGTTTCACTTTTAGTTGGTCATTTCGGAATCGACCGTTTTTTAATTGGTGATGTTGGTCTTGGAGTGGGCAAACTATTAACTTGCGGTGGTTTAGGAATTTGGACTATTGTGGATTGGTTCCTGATTATGGATGCTACCCGGGTAAAAAATATGGAAAAACTTCAACAAGCATTGTATTAATGCAATTAACTAAGAACAAGCTATATTTATTTTTATTAATATCTTGTCTGGCAGGGTATATTTGGCTCTATTTTAATTTCAGGACCAATAACAACAATGAAATTGGTCTTTGTATGTTTAAACATGTTACAAATATACCCTGTCCTTCTTGCGGATCCACAAGGTCAATTCTATCACTTTTTCAAGGTCATTTTATTGAGTCCATTTATTGGAATCCTATTGGATTGATCTTGGTCATTATCATGGTAGCTTCTCCTATTTGGATTGCTTATGATTTGGTATCCAGAAAGGAAACACTCCTGAATTTTTACAAAAAAACAGAATCCTATTTGAAACAGAAAAGAATTGCCATTCCGGTAATTTTGCTCATTATTACCAATTGGATTTGGAATATTTACAAAGGATTATGATTACTCCAATTAAATTTACTTACTACCCCGGAGAGCATGAGGCCGAAAAAGCTTCAAACAGCTACTTAATGTCATTGATTGCCTTGATAGCCGGCTTGCCTTTTCCCATTATTAACCTAATTGCTACGGTAGCTTTTTATTTTGGCAATAAAAAAGGAACCTATTTTGTTCGCTGGCATTGTACACAGGCCCTAGTATCCCAATTATCGGTATTTGTAATGAACAGTTTTGGTTTTTGGTGGACAGTTTCAATAATCTTTGGACCGGAAACGGTTAGCAATAAATACATTTCTTATCTCATTACCATTTTTATTTTTAATGTATTAGAATTCATTGCTACCATTTACACCGCCATAAAAACAAGGGAAGGAAGCCATATTAGTTGGTGGTTTTATGGCGATTTAACTAATTTACTATGCAAGCCTTGATATGAAAAAATTATTTCCACAACTTATAATCATTGTAGGGGTTTTCCTAGCATCTTGGCTGGTTATTTACCAAGTTAATTGGATGCAGCTTTTTAACGTAGAACAAATAAATAAGAAAACTGAAGAAAAATTAGGCAACTTATTTTGGGATTTTTTTAATCATTCGCAGAAAGAAATTAACGATGATGATGTTTTAACTCCTATTGACAGTATCTTAAACCGGATTTGCATTGCCAATGACATAGATACTAACCAAATTAAAATGCATGTTATTAAAAACGACGAAATAAATGCCTTTGCCCTACCAAATAGACATTTGGTGATTTATACACAACTGATTTCGACTGCTGAAAATGAAGCAGAATTGAGTGGTGTTATTTGTCATGAGCTGGCTCACATGGAAATGAACCATGTAATGAAAAAATTGATAAAAGAAGTGGGTTTATCTGCCTTAATATCAATAACAACAGGAAATAGTGGTGCAGAAATGATTAAAGAAACAGCCCGGCTTTTATCGTCAACTGCCTACGACCGGAATTTGGAACGGGAAGCAGATACCAAAGCCGTTGACTATTTAGTAAAAGCCAATATTGACCCGGAACCTTATGCCAACTTTTTATACAAACTAGCCGATAAGGATTCAAAATACGAATCGCAATTAATTTGGATGAGTACCCACCCCGACTCAAAAGAAAGGGCTGAATTCGTGATTGAATTTAGTCGAGGAATTCCGAAAAATTATCAACCCATTTTAGTTCAGGATACATGGGATAAAATGCAAAAGTCGCTTAAAGAGTTGCAGTAATCATAAAAAATTTATGAGCATGAGTTGAAAAGACAGTACAATAAACCACAGGATGACTTTTTTTTTGAGAAAAGTAAGATTAAATTGTAACTAATAATCAACAGTAACAACTAAATACAAAATGTCATGAGTGGGCGCTTAAAACCCACTGATTTTTAGTTGTTTATAATTAGGTTCTTTGACATTTTTGTAATCACAGTTTGTAAGTATCTCTCTTACAGGTGTTTTATCGAGTAGAGAAATGCTGAGAATTTGTAATATTTCGTAGATTGGACGGTTAACTTTCAATTTGTTACCAATTATGGCAACTAAACAGTAAGCAATAATCGCACAATATATTTGGATTTTAACTCCATTTAAAGATATTCCCCAAAAGGACTTGATTTTTAAATGTTGCTTCATCCATTTGAAAAACAGCTCAACTTCCCAGCGCTTTTTATATAAATGAGCTATTTCAATTGCTTTTAATTCAGTATTATTTGTTAGAAACACAAATGTTTTTTTTGTCTCTTCATCATAATACTTTATCCTTCTAAGTTTTTCAGGATATTCCCTTTTTGAATAATGTGTTTCAAGGGTTCCAATCTGATCATATATCACACCACTAGATTTATCCACAGGTTTCGAATATATGCGTTTAAACCGCATATTATCCTTGGCTCTAGTCACAAAGAAAGCTCCCTTTGAATGTAGTTTATATAAACGCCCGAAGTCAATATATGCTTTATCAACAACATAAAAACTTCCAATTTCATAAGGGATGATATCTAGGATGTTGACATCGTGAACCTTGGCATTGGTGATATGTAAAAAGCTTGGAATGGAGGTCTTTACATCAAAAAGGGTATGAAGTTTAATACCTGCTTTTGTTTTACGGAACTCCGCCCACCAGAATACACTTAAGCATAAGTCTATGGTGGTGGAATCCAATGCATAAACATTTCCGTCAATTTTAAGTTCGAAATCGTTTTTATAACAACTTTGTCTTGCCTCCTTAATTAAAATATAGGCAAACTCTTCAAAGATTTTACAACTACGATTTTCGTTAGCTGTGCCAAGATTTCGTCTTGACAAAGTGGCTCCAAATCCCAGATGATAATATTTTGGTTTGTGTGCTTCTAAGCTAAGTATTAAATCCCGCATGCTATCTCTGCAAGTCAATTGACCAAATACCATGCAAAGCATTTGATTCCAACAAGTAAAACTCCTTACATATTTATTACCCTCGTGTTTTAAAACGATACTGTCAAATACCCTTTGGGGTAAAAAATCTGTAAGTTGCGAGAAAATATATTTGCCTTGATTCATCGATTCTGCTGTTTTTTCAGCAAAATTCTAACTTTTCAATTCAAATCGTCACGCTATAAAAAAAACCTACGACTGCGATGTACAAAGAATTTCAAAGAACGTATTTTAATTTATAATGCCCACTAGTGACAAAATGTATAAACCAACTTAAATTTAAAACTATGGAAAACAGAATTGGATTTGGACGCCGATTGGGAGCCTATTTATTAGACTTTGTGTTCATTGCCGGATTGGCATTTATTTTATCAAACTTGATGAATGATTTTTTTCAGAATTTTGTAGATGTTTCAGAAGAAGAATACGAACAGGTTTCGAAGATGTATGGAAATTTTACCGATATCATGTTAACTATGACTGTATCGGCAAGCATGGTAAGTTTCTTATATAATTTAATTGAAGGTTTCACAGGATATACCTTAGGTAAATTTATTTTAGGAATTCAGGTTGGAAATCAAGATGGTACCATTGCATCTCAAAATCAATTGATGATTCGCTTTGGAATCAAAAACATTGGTACAATAATCGGATTAATTGGTATTGCCATATCTATAAAATGGATTGGTACGGTAGGTTCATTCCTCGGTTTTGTAATTGTTATTGGTTGCTTTTTTGTATTGAGCGAAAACAAATTGGCTTTTCAGGATATGCTTGCCAAAACTGCTGTTTTCCGCAAGAATGAATTGAAACCAGGTAATTTAGCAGATTAAAACAGATTTATAGTTTAAATAAAAAGCCCCTTATTATTGGTTGAAAAATCACCATTGATAAGGGGCTTTCGTTTGAATGAATGATTGTTATTTTGAAAGTTTTATTATCAATATTTCAAATAAAAACATAGCAAGCACCAACCATAAAAACAATTGGGTTAGGTCGTTGCCTTGTGTGGCATTTTTAACATCTTGCACCATTACCGTATTTTCCGGACTTATAAAGGTCATTTGTTTGAGTCCCAACTGCTTAAAAAGTTCTTTCAATTCACCTTCGGTATAACAGCTAATTTCCGATTCGCGCCTATCGTAATTAAAGGAAATATTATCTACCACAGAGTTATCAATCTTTACAGAATAAGTTCCGGCCTCCATTTGATCGGTTGGAGAATATATAAGAAGTTTTCCATTTTGGTAATGGGTTCTTGGCATCAATTCTTGATTTGCTTCACCTTTAGTTATTTGAACAGCTTCACCGGTAAAATCCTTCAATCCAATTTTTGCCATAGTATTTGGTTGCAACCAATAAAAAGGGTTTGTTTGGCTGGTACTTTGCAATGCTATATTATAAAACAAAGGAACAAAAAGCGGATGGGTGGCAAAATCAGTATTTTGTTTGGTAAAAGGTAAGGCTGAAATATAAAAGTTTCCTTGTTCAATAGTAGCTTTAATGAATAAATTATTGCCCGATTCTGACTTGTATAAAACACTAAAACCTGATAACGAGGGATATTGAAAAGGAAAGAATCCTTGATATTCAGGCAATCGGGTTTCGGTAATATTCGTTTTAAAAGCCGAATTCCATAAATCGTTAGTTAAATCGGGCTCCGAAACGCTGCCTTTTTGAATTAACCAAGGCTCAAACTGAATGGGTACCAATGGTTTGAGCATTTGATTGTAATCGTTGAGAGAACCCTCCAAGTTTGGAATAAAAACAGCATGACCCCCTGATTTCAGATACGATACCAAAGCTGTGTTAAAACCCGAGGATAATTCTGAGGGTTCATTTAAAATTACCAATTCATATTCTGAAAAAGTATTGAAAGGTATGTTTTGAGAACTGGCGGTAACCGTTTCAAAATTTTCATCTCCTTGAAACAACGTTTTAAAATAATCAATTCCTTGGGATTCAGAGATTATAAGCACTTTGTTCTTTTGCCGGACAGTATAGTTTATATAAAACGAATTATCGAATGTAATTGGATAATCACTTATTTCAACTTTCACCCGATTTAATCCTGAATTCCATTGGGTAAAAGGTATCGACACCGTTTTATTAGCATTTTTATCTACTGAAAATACCACAGATGTTTTCAATGTATCATTAATAAATAGCTGTATGGGAATATCAGAATACTTTTCATCGGAAAGACTCGTGACCCTGACATTAAGAAGCTCCTGTTTGCCAATATAGTGGCCCGGACTCTCAAACCACACGGAATCAATAAGTAAATTACCCGTTTGATTATTTGAAAAAGCAATCAGGTAAAACAAAGAATTCTTTAATGGAAGATTACCGATTTTATCAACAGCGTTCTTTTGAAAATCGGAAAGTAAAAAGGTTTGTAAACCAAGGAGTGAATCGTTGGCCGGCAATAACATTTGAATTCGTTCCAGTACCTGATTCAATGTTCTAAAAATATGGGTTGCTTGCACTTGCGAAACCCAATCAAGAAGTTGTTCTTTAGCAATCCATTGTTGATGTTTTAATTCAAAATTGTTGGTTACCAGCAAATATTGAGTATTGTAAGGAAAGGCTTCGGTTATTTGGCGCGATTTCATTTTAGCTGCCTCTAACAATATACCATTTTTGCCTTCAGCCTCCATGCTAAATGAATTATCAACATAAATAACTACCCTGGGGTTTCCGGTATCTTTAACTCCGTGGCTTACGGGAATATAAGGCCGGGCAAATACTAAAACCAGAAAA
>JAIFNJ010000114.1 GCA_020047835.1 Bacteroidota bacterium | reverse complement strand
CACTTACTCTCACAAAACCCAAAGCATTGGTTGAGGTGGCAGGTAAAACCCTTTTGCAGCGGAGTATTGAACATTTGGTTTTGCATGGAATAAATGAGGTAGTGGTAAACGTTCACCATTTTTCGCATTTAGTGAAAGAATATTTAGAAGCAAATAAAAATTTTGGGATCACCATACATATTTCCGATGAATCAGATTTATTGCTTGATACCGGAGGCGGCTTAAAAAAAGCAAGTCGCTTTTTTACAAGCAATGAACCCTTTGTTGCAATAAATTCCGATGTGGTAAGCAATATCAACATTACGGAGATGGTAGCTATACATAATAAATCGAATGCATTAGCCACGCTGGCAGTGCGAAAAAGGGAATCGAACCGCAATTTTTTATTCAATCCAAACTTTGAATTGTGTGGATGGCAAAACGTAAAAGAAAAAAAAGAAATTTTATTACAGACTGGCGGTTTATTGAACCCATTGGCTTTTAGCGGTATTCAAATAGTTTCACCCCAGTTGTTTTCGTATTTTCCACCAGAATCTGTTTTTAGTTTGGTGCAATTATATTTAGAAGCAGCTAAAAAGGAGAAAATACTTGGTTATCCGCACAATGCTGACTTTTGGTTCGATGCCGGTAGTATTGATAAGATTAATCAAATTGAACAGTTTTTTTCATAATATTACAAACTAAATGAGAATCAATTGTTTATTGCCAATGCTGTTGTTTCCTGATTATTTTTTAATGGAAATGTATTAAAAAAATCAGCTATAATGTTAAAAAAGCAACATACATTTGTATTAATACAGTTTAGTTATTATTTTTATCGATTGAATTAATGGATTTTGTTGAATTTGCAAGTAAGGTAACTAAGAAAACATTTAATACCAATTGGCTATGAAGGATATGATTATAAAAGGAGATAAGCAAAAACCGGATCTTATTTTTTCTGCTACTACCGGCGAATTGAAATTATCCGGGCAATCGCTGCCTGAAAATGCCACTATGCTCTTTGCTCCTGCTCTTGAATGGCTTGAAGAGTATTCGAAGGAGCCCTGCAAAAAAACCGTATTGTCATTAAAAATGAAGTATTACAATACGGCCTCTTCCAAAATGTTTTTTTCGATTATAAAAAAATTAAATTTGATGTTCAAAGGAGGATTTGATGTGGAAATAGAATGGCATTACCAACATGATGATGAAGATATGTTAGATGCCGGCGAATACTTTCGTGATTTAGTGGATATCCCTTTCAAGTTTATTTCTTTTTAGAACTTGTCAATTTATTAGTATTAATAGGCCCCATGATTGGGGCTTTTCTTTTACTAGGCAAAATTAAGAAGCGTAAGATTCATTCAACTAAAAGAATATGGAAAATAGATCGTTGCCTCAAGGGTCGTTAATCAGTTACATGTCCAATCTGGTAAAAGCCCAAGGTGGTATTAATCTGGCTCAAGGTATTCCTGCATTTGAACCACCTGCTGAACTTCTTGAAATACTTAAAAATATAAGTTTTGATAATGTGCATCAATATGCTTCAGGAAGAGGAAATATGCTCTTACTGGAACAATTAGCCAGATTTTACAAAGTTCCGTACAACCAATTTTTAATTGTAAATGGAGCTACTGAAGCTATTTCGTTATTATTTACATATATTAAAACTAAGATGCAACAGCCATTCTCCGTCTTGGCTTTTAATCCAGCTTACGAAAGTTACAAAAATTTATCGCGTATTTTTAATCTGCCCTTCCATTCATTTCCTTTAACAGTCAATAATAGTATTGATTTTGATTTACTAAGCAAAACCATTAAAAATCATTCGGTAAAGTTGGTTTTAGTAGCTTCCCCTGGAAACCCTTTGGGAAAAATCTGGACTAAAGAAGAAGTGCACCGCTTGATTCAATTATCAGAAGAATTGGACTTTTTTATAGTTTTTGATGCGGTGTATGATCAGTTGTATTTTGAAAACCCAGCCTATTTCCCAATTGAGTCCATAACACCTCAGGTATTTTATGTTAATGCCTTTTCAAAACTTCTATCCATTACCGGATGGCGCATAGGATATTTGATGGCACAACCACAATTAATCAATGAAATTGCTGCTATTCATGATTATACCGGATTATCGAGTCCATCGGTTTTGCAGCAGGCACTGGCTTTTTATTTGGATAAATACAATTTTGGAAAAGAATACACTGAAAGTTTACGGGAGAAGATTAAAGACAATTATTATCAATTGGAAAAAGAACTTACAAATCTTGGATTCAAAGTAATTCAGGCACAAGGGGGTTATTTTATTTGGGCTCAATTGCCTGAAGGTTTAACCGATGGCTTTCAATTTGCCATTGATTTATACGAAAAACAGAAAGTTGCTATAATTCCTGGAATTCATTTTAGCGAAGACGCCGGATCTTTTATTCGGATTAATATTGCCCGGCATCCTTATGAAATAAGTATGGCCACAAGTAAAATAAAAAAGTATATGTCTGAATTAGTGCGTTAGTTACCTAGTGATGCTTTTACTTCGAGCAACATTGATTTTATATTTTCTAACGATTGAATGACTTCAAAATTATTGATGGTATCTTCCCGATTCTCTTTCATTTTTTTTCGGGCTCCGTCAAGGGTTAATCCCCGTTCTTTAACCAAATGATAGATGATATAGAAATTTTCAACATCTAATTTAGTAAACAACCGATTTCCTTTTTTATTTCGCTGCGGTTTAATAATATCAAATTCCTTTTCCCAAAATCGAATGAGCGAAGTGTTCACATCGAACATGGCAGCCACTTCACCAATGGTATAAAACAGTTTTTCTATTTTTTGTTCTTTGTATGGCATCATGCTTGGAATTGGAAAGCAATGTATTAAATATTTGTTGCTTTGTCAAAGTTTTCTTTCAATTAGTCCGGTTTCAGAAATATTTAACTTGGTTTCAGGAAAGTCCGCTTCAGTTAATTGCTTGATTTTTTGTGCTGCTCGATTCAAAGAATCCATGAAAGTTCCCAATTTACCAGGCTGCCAAGCTGAATTTATTTGACCTTCAAGAAAAACACCCGTTGTATCCAAAGCAACTTTAATCATAGGTGCTAACCCATTCGGACCATTTGTATTGAACTTTCCATAGGTGCAAAAATTTCCTAAACTGTAGGCAATAAACCTATCGTTGTATAACTCCACTGCTCTGGGCACATGAGGTCCATGACCAAAGACAAGATCGGCTCCGGAATCAATTAAGGCATGAGCAAAATCATATACATTACCCCGGTTTTCTCCATAAAATTCCTCAGTCTGGCGAGTTACATGCTGATGCTCTGCTCCTTCGGCTCCACCATGAAAGGTAACTATAACTATTTGACACTGAGCGGCCAATTCAGCAACAATTCGTTGTGCTTCAGCAATATTCCTAATATCAACGGTACCGCTGTTGGGGGCAAAAGATGCTACCCCATATTTTATTGAATCTTTGGTAAAAATGGCCGTTGGGTATTTTATCCATCCTGCATGGTAAATTCCCAGGCTATCTAAAATTCTTACCGTTGATTCCCTTCCCTGATACCCAAAATCTCCAGAATGATTATTGGCAATAGTAAGCACATCGAATCCGGCATCTTTAAAACATTGTCCAAATTTTTCAGGCATCCGGAAGGCATAACAAATAGTCGTATCTCGGCATTGTTTTTCGCGTGGGGCATTATCTGAAAGGCAACCTTCCAGATTTCCGATGGTGAGATCCGCATCGCTCAGTTTAGCTGCCACATCGGACATAAGGGAAAAACAATCCATGTTTGGTGGTAATAAGGCTCCCTGAGGGTAGGTACTTCCTAACATTAAATCACCAACACCTATTATGGAAAGGGAGGTTTTAGACTTATTAAAAAGTAACGTATCTGAGTTTTGCGCAAAAGTTGGATAGGCTATCGTAATGATTGCCATCAATGAAAATAATTTAATCATAGGGAATTTTTTAGTCGAAACTCATGTTCATCCGCGATGACACAGTCAGAATTTCTTCGTATTGTTCGGGAGTTAAATCGTTAGAATAATAGTTTACCGGGTTTTCGGTTTGGTTGTTCTTCCTAACTTCGTAATGCAAGTGAGGTGCGGTTGAACGCCCTGTACTTCCAATGGTTCCAATCAATTCTCCTCTTTTTACTTCTTTTCCTTCTTTAACCGATACGCTATTTAAATGAGCATATAACGTTTTGTAGCCAAAACCATGATCAATTATTACCCGCAATCCAAATCCACCCAAGGTATATCCGGCAGCGGTAACTTTTCCATTACCGGTGGCATAAACTTCAGTTCCAACAGGTGCTGTAAGGTCAATTCCTGTGTGCATTTTTTTGGTTCGGTATATAGGGTGGATGCGGTATCCGTAACCGGAAGCAAATCGGGTTAAGTCTTTATCAGCAACTGGCGATATAGCTGGAATTGAGGCTAAAAATTCTTCCTTTTCTTCGGCCAGTAAAATAACTTCTTCATACGACTTCCACTGAACGTCAAGCTGTTTTATAAGTTTGTCAATTTTTTCAGCGGTTTTTATTACCAATTCTGAATCGTCGTATCCTTCCAATTCTTTATACCGGTTTACT
This sequence comes from Bacteroidota bacterium, assembly GCA_020047835.1. Lineage (GTDB taxonomy): Bacteria > Bacteroidota > Bacteroidia > Bacteroidales > SZUA-534 > GWE2-40-63. The sequence continues at coordinate 3,232 of JAIFNJ010000114.1, read as the reverse complement.
CCTCCAAATCCAGCCTCCCGATAGGATTCAGGAATGGGTTCAGCTCCAAAAATGAGGCGGTAAATATTGTCGTCGCGTTCTTTAATCTGATTCATAGTCAAATCCATCCGCTGCAACTTATTATTCAGGTTTTGGTATTGCGCTTTTAATTGTTTGTTTTCTCTTTTTTGTTGTAGCTCACCGGGCGTATCGAAAAAAATGGATAAGCCAAGCAAAAGAATAAATGCCACTACCGAAATAGCTACTAATTGAATGAAAAGTTTAATAATCTTTTGACCCGTCGAAAGGACTATTTTCTCATAGCTTATTCGCTCAGGGTCAAATTTATATTTTGATTTAGGCATTTTTAATAGAATCTTTTTAATACTAACCGACAAATCTAAAGGAAAAAAATTAATTTTACAACCTTTTAAAAGCAAGAACAAACTAAACCGTTAATTATTAGATATATGAATGCTAGCGAGATAAGGAAGAAATTTAAAGATTTTTTTGCATCAAAACATCATCAGGTGGTTGACAGTGCACCTATGGTTATTAAGAACGATCCCACGTTGATGTTTACCAATGCTGGTATGAATCAGTTTAAAGATATTTTCCTAGGGAACTCACCCATTAAATATGCCCGTATAGCCAATTCGCAAAAATGCCTAAGGGTTTCAGGAAAACACAACGATCTAGAAGAAGTAGGTCATGATACCTATCACCATACGATGTTTGAAATGCTCGGAAACTGGTCGTTTGGCGATTATTTTAAAGAAGAGGCAATTTCCTGGGCTTGGGAATTATTAGTTGGTGAGATGGGGTTAGATCCAAATCATTTGTACGCCACAGTTTTTGAAGGTGATGCCCAAGATGGAGTTGCTTTGGATAGTGAAGCAAAAAATATTTGGAAAAAATTTCTTCCTGAGTCACGAATTCTACATGGAAATAAAAAGGACAACTTTTGGGAAATGGGTAACACCGGACCCTGTGGACCTTGTTCCGAAATTCATATTGATTTACGTGATGATTCTGAGCGATCAAAAGGAGACGGAAGGGAATGGGTAAATAAAAGCCATCCGCAAGTGATTGAGATCTGGAATTTGGTTTTTATACAATACAACCGAAAATCGGATGGTAAGTTGGAAGCCTTACCGCACAAACACGTAGATACGGGGATGGGATTTGAAAGGCTCTGTATGGCATTGCAAGGGAAGCAATCGAACTACGATACAGATGTGTTTCAGCCTATTATTAAAGCCATTGGCACTATCGCTGGCTTTACTTATGGACAGAAAAAAGATACCGATGTAGCCATGCGCGTAATTGCCGACCACATCCGCACCATTGCTTTTTCTATCACCGACGGACAATTGCCATCGAATAATAAAGCGGGATACGTAATTCGCCGAATATTGCGTCGGGCAGTGCGTTATGGGTTTACATTTCTCGACATGAAAGAACCATTCATGTATAAGCTGATTCCAGTTCTTATTGAAACTATGGGCGATGCCTATCCTGAAATTGAAGCGCAGCAAGAAATTATTAAAAATGTGATACGTGAGGAAGAAGCATCCTTTTTGCGAACCTTAGCAACCGGTATCAGGCTGCTTGATCAAATCATTGAAAAAACTAAAGCCGACGAATATAACGTAGTAAGCGGTAAGATAGCTTTTGAATTGTACGATACCTATGGTTTTCCGCTCGATTTAACGCAGCTTATTTTAAAAGAGCATGATTTGGTGGTAAACAAGATAGAATTTGATGAAGAAATGAATGCCCAAAAAGAGCGTTCGCGTTCAGCTGGAAGTTTGGAATCGGGCGATTGGGTTGAATTGCAAGGCGACGATGTTGAAGAATTTATTGGATATGATTATACCGAAGCAACGATTCATATAACTAAATATCGCAAAGTAGTATCGAAAGGCAAAGAACTTTACCATCTGGTGTTCAACATTACCCCATTTTATGCCGAAGGGGGTGGACAAGTAGGAGACACCGGTTTTATTGAAGCAAATGGAAAAAAATATTCCATTATAGATGTAAAAAAAGAACACAATCAAATCATCCATCTGGTAAATGAATTACCCGAGGAACCGGGTTTAGCTTTCAAAGCAGTCGTAAATCAGTCTAAACGGTTAGCAACACAATGCAACCATTCAGCCACACACTTGTTGCATCATGCCTTGCGCGAAGTTTTAGGAAAACATGTGGAACAAAAAGGTTCATTAGTAAATCCTGAATACTTGCGGTTTGACTTCAGCCATTTTCAAAAAGTTTCTCCCGAACAAATTGCTGAGATTGAGAAAAGAGTAAATGCAAAAATAAGGGAAAACATTGCTGCCGACGAAAAACGGGAAACTCCAATTGATAAGGCCCGTGAATTAGGAGCCATGGCATTGTTTGGAGAAAAATACGGCGACTTGGTAAGGGTTATCCGCTTTGGTGATTCGGTAGAACTTTGTGGGGGAACTCATGTGAATGCTACCGGGCAGATTGGATTCTTCAAAATAACTTCAGAAAGCTCTATAGCAGCGGGTATAAGACGTATTGAAGCGATAACCGCTTTGGAAGCTGAAAAGTATGTGAATTCAAGGTTACAAACCTTACACGGTATTTCGGAACTATTTAACAGCAATAAAAACCTGTTAAGCGATGTGGATGCCCTGATTAAGGACAAGCAAGAATTGGCCAAACAATTAGAGCAGTTTTCGAAAGATGCTGCAAAAGTGGTAAAAAATTCGTTGAAAGAAACCATTGTACCTATAAATGGGGTTAATACCATTATTACTGAAATAAAGTTGAATTCCGGTTCGTTGATTAAAGAAATTGCGTATCAGCTTAAAGGCGAGATTGATAACTTATTTTTGGTTTTGGGTTGCGAGTTGGAAGGGAAAGCAAGTCTAACCGTTATGATTTCCGATAATCTGATAAAAGAAAAGGGGCTCAATGCCAATGTAATAATTCGCGAAATATCGAAGGAAATTGAAGGGAGCGGTGGGGGTCAGCCATTTTTTGCAACTGCCGGTGGCAAAAAACCGGATGGCATTGGTGCCGCCCTCGAAAAAGCAAAAACGTTTATCAAGTAGAACCTTATATTGTTTTACAGAAAACCTCCCGCCATGAATGGTTGGAGGTTTTTTAGTATATGAAAACGAGAATCTGATGCAAGTGAAAATGTTATTGCAGTAATAACTCTAAATCAGTTACAGTATTTTTCAATCATCTCTGCAGCAAGTTTGGAACCTAAACT
>JAIFNJ010000045.1 GCA_020047835.1 Bacteroidota bacterium | reverse complement strand
AAAGAGGCCGCATAAACCCGTATTTAAATGTTTCCGGATATTATTCATATATGATAAGTGGTTTTCAAACTATTAATAATGAAGAATTTGATATAAAAAATTCCAATTCGTTAAATGAAATGGATTATGGCGTTTATTTTACTCCCGGGATTCAATTTATTTTCTCTTCTGCTTTTTCATCTTTTGTAGAGTTTAATTATATGATGGGACTTCAGAATTTAGAAATGGATGAAGGTCAGAAATCAACCAACGTTGCTTATGGACTGACATTGGGACTCTCATTCTCTTTTGGTAAATTATCAAACAAAAAAAATTAAAAATATGAAAACAATATACATTATTTGGATTGCTATAATAACAAGTGTTTTAACCCACAACGCATATTCACAGAACATCGGTGATTTGAAAGGAATTTATTACCAGGCTGTTGCAATTGATGAAGAAGGTAAAGAAATTGTGGGAATGGATATTGAAGGAAAACCTTTATATAAAAAGGCTATTGGGGTGCGGTTTACAATTACTAAGGGATTGAATGGTACCATTCAATTTGAAGAAACCCATGTAACTACTACCGATAAATATGGATTGTTTTCCCTTACCATTGGATTGGGTGACTTGACTGGAAACGGATTGTATAGCCATTTGTTGGATATTCCATGGATTGATGCCGATCAGTTTTTAAAAGTTGAGATTTCAACTAAAAACGACGGCAATTACCTTATGGTTAGCAATCAGCAATTCATGACTGTTCCTTATTCCTTTTATACCGATGATATTGCCGACAATGCAATAACTACAGCCAAAATACTGGATGAAACCATCTTAGCCGAGGACATTGATACCGGTGCTGTAACAACTTCCGAAATACTGGATGAGACCATCTTGGCAGGAGACATAGCTACCAGTGCTGTAACTAATTCCGAATTACTGGATGAAACCATTTTAGCCGAAGACATTGCTACTGGTGCTGTAACTACCTCCGAAATACTGGATGAAACCATCTTAGCCGAAGACATTGCCACCGGTGCTGTAACTACTTCCGAAATACTGGATGAAACCATCATAGCCGGAGACATTGCCACTGGTGCAGTAACTACCTCCGAAATACTGGATGAAACCATCTTAGCCGGAGATATTGCCACCGGTGCAGTAACTACCTCCGAAATACTGGATGAAACCATCTTAGCCGGAGACATTGCCACCGGTGCAGTAACTACTGCTGAAATTTTGAACAGTACTATCATTAACGAAGATATTGTTGATAACACGATTGATCTTACTGCAAAAGTTACTGGTGTACTTTCTGTTTCAAATGGTGGAACGGGCAATGCTACTTTAACTGATGGGAGTATTTTGGTGGGTAGTGCTATAAATGCTATAAAATCAAAAGTACTTGCCGCAGGCGATACCAGTATTCAAATTACTCAAACGGCTGATACCATTTTTTTAAAAGCAAAATTTGCAGCCACTGAAGTTACCAGCGATCCGGCCGGAACTTTTAACATTGGTAATTTACCTGCCGGTTCAACATATACATCAAATGCCATAAATTCATTTGCCTGTGGTTTTGGCGATATAGTAATTGGGTCCATTGATGTAGATTTGCAAGGATGTATGATGACTGCATACGTTGCGAATCCAAATGTTATAAGGGTTTCAATTTATAATGGAACCGGAGGAGCTGTAAACTTAGGAAATGGAATTAATGTTAAAGTGTATATTGTAAAATAAAAAATTGGATTACAAAAATACCTAACTGATCCATTTTTAAGAGTAGCAGAATTAGGGGTTTAATAAAAATTCTGACATTATATACTGCAGGTATATTGGTGCAGGAAGTAAATGACAAAATTTGAAAACCCTTATTGCTGCTACCCTTGTTTGAATAAAATTTAATAATTATAAGGAAAGCAATTAAATTTTCAACAAAAAAATAGAATCATGAAAAAAATTTGCTCGCTTTTTCTGGTGGTATTGATTACTCTAACTATTTTTGCACAATCGCCCCAAAGTTTTAACTACCAAGCCATAGCAAGAGATGCTACTGGCAATATTTTTTCAAACACCCAGATTGTTATTGGGATTCGAATCATACAGGGAAGTGCCAATGGCGAGGCTGTTTTAAATGAAGAATATACTAAAACAACGAATGCTTTTGGCTTAATAAATTTAGAAATAGGTAGCCAAAACCCAACTGCTTTTAGTGCCATCAACTGGACCGACGGACCATTCTTTGTGGAAGTTTCAGTAAATGATGTTTTAATGGGTACTAGTCAATTATTAAGTGTACCTTATTCGCAATATGCTGAAAAAGCTGGAAATGGTTTGACTGTCGATGATGCGATAAAACTGGAAAGTATTCAACAAGGTGCCGAGGTGAATGTAAATGCCGATTGGAATGCCACTAGCGGAGATTCGCAAATTCTAAATAAACCAACACTCATTGGATACGGAAATGAGGCTGATCCCATTTTTACATCATGGAATAAAAGTACAGGTATAAATATAACAGCATCTCAAATAAGCGACTTTCAAACAAGCGTTACCAATAATTCTGCGGTACTAGCAAACACAGCAAAAATAAGCTATCCATCAACTGATGCCACAAAACTTGCAGGTATTGCAGCCGGTGCCGAGGTTAATGTAAACGCTGATTGGAATGCTACAAGTGGTGATGCTCAAATATTAAATAAGCCAACTATTTCTGTTGTCGATGGTTCTGAAACAAAAGTAACAGCTGGCACTAATATTACTGTTTCTGGTACCGGAACAGCAGCCAGTCCGTATATTGTGAATTCCAATACTGGTACCGGTGGTTTTGTGCACTATATTGGCGAACTATTTGGTGGTGGTATTATTGTAGCTGTTTGGAAAGCCGGAGGAGTTGAAAAAGGTTTAATTGCCTCATTGGTTGATATGAAGACATCAACCAATTCATATTACATGGCCTGGAGTGGAAATACTACTACAATTATTGGATTAAATGCGCAGAGCCCAATTAATGGACAAACCAATACAAATGCAATCATTGCGCAAAGCAGTATTGCGGATAAAGCCGCAACAGTTTGCAATATTTATAGCATTACCGATGGTACTGGAACCTATAACGACTGGTATTTGCCTGCTGTGTGGGAATTAAATCAATGTTACAATGCAGCTTTTATTGTGAATACTATTTTAGGTTCTATTAATGGGTTTCAGTTCGATTATTATTGGAGTTCAACCGAAACCTATGATAACTATGTTGGATTCCAATATTTTGATTACGGTTCAACTTATTATGACTATAAAACAAGTGAATATCGTGTTCGGGCTGTTAGAAGATTTTAAGGGTTATCCACCCAAGCGGAAAACTATTTGTCGTTGCGTTCAAATGGCTCAACTTAGGATTAACTATTTTAAATTGCTCTAAATATTGTTGAAGCAAATCTTAAGTATTCGGGTATTTTATTACAAACTAATTGGAAAGTTAAGAAATGAAAAGGCAAAATAAAAAATTGAAATACACCGAAGTAGCGCTCATCTCTTTTGTTTGGTTAGTACTATTTGTAACTCCAATTCTATTTAGGGAAGATATTTACAGTCCCATTCGCCGAAGCGTGATGATGCAATTGGAGATACTAATCCCACTCTTGGCATTATTCCTCATAAACCGATTTTTTTTGGTGCCCAAACTGCTTTTTAAAGGAAAGCAAACTTATTTTATTGTTTCGGTATTAGGGATTATCGTATTATTTACAGCAGGTTCCTATCAATACGACGCTACAATTAGGAAACAACTTCCACCAGAGGTGCAACAATTAGGCAATCAGTTGTCGCTTCCACCGTATTCAAACCCAGGCGGTGTTGATCAGTTTGGGAATCTCCGCCCATCGCCCACTAAGCAGCCACGGCCAATTCCGCCCTTTGCCAATTTTTTGATACTATCGGTTTTGGTAGTGGGTTTTGATACTGGTTTACGGTCGGGCCTCCGCTGGATTGAGGTTGAAAATGAAAAGGTTCGGCTCGAAAAAGAGAATCTGGATACCCAGCTTATTCTTTTGCGAAACCAGATAAGCCCCCATTTTTTTATGAATACTTTAAATAATATCCATTCGTTGGTTGATATTAATTCCGAAGAGGCAAAAGAAGCAATTATCAAGCTATCTAAAATGATGCGGTACCTTTTGTATGAAACCGAAAATGAAAAAACAACGTTGAAAAAAGAGGTGGAATTTCTGGAGAGTTATATCAACTTAATGAGACTGCGGTTCAGTGAGAAAGTTAAAATTACACTGAACCTGCCAACCACAATTCCGGAAAAAACAATACCTCCATTTCTATTCACTTCATTAATTGAGAATGCGTTTAAACATGGCATCAGTTATATGAGTGAATCATTCATCGATATTGATTTAGTTATAGGTACTGAGCGACTTGTATTGGTTATAAAGAATAGCAAAACCATTAAAAACCATATCGAAGAATTCTCAGGTATTGGTATCGATAACACCCGGAAGCGCTTAAAATTGCTTTATGGCAATAATTACAATCTCGATATTATCGATAATGAAGATTTATTTACCGTGAACCTATCCATACCCTTATGATTCAGTGTATTGTCATAGATGATGAACCGCTGGCTTTAAAACAGATTGCTACCTATATAAAAAAAACTCCATTTTTGGAGTTGGTAGGTCAATTTGAAAGTGCCTTGCAGTCAATGGAATTGGTGGTAAATACCAAGGTGGACCTCATGTTTGTTGATATTAATATGCCCGATATCAGCGGAATGGATTTTGTAAAATCGTTAGCAAACCCTCCTAAGATTATTTTTGTTACTGCTTATAGCGATTATGCTGTTGAGGGTTTCAAGGTAAATGCCATCGACTACCTGCTAAAACCTGTGGGCTATCCTGATTTCTTAAAATCGGCCAATAAGGCCAAGGATCATTTTGAATCACTTATTAATCGACAAATAAAGGAAGAAACCGACAAAAAATATTTGTTTGTAAAATCGGGATACAAAACAGAACGAGTTTGTTTTGACGATATTATATATTTTGAAGGGATGCGGGAATATGTGCGAATTCACTTAATAAATGGTAAAACCTTAATGCCATTAATCAGTTTGCGTGTTCTTGAAGAACAATTACCTTCGGACAATTTCATGCGGGTGCATCGTTCTTTCATTGTAAATTTATCAAAAATAGTTTCTGTTGAGCATTCCCGTGTAATTTTTGAAGATAAAGTATATATTCCTGTCAGTGAGCAATATAAAGAGTTGTTTCAGAATTTTATTAATTCAAAGTCTTTGGGATAAAAGGACCTTATTCTCATTTAGGTTTAATACTTAGAATTTGCTTGTAGATAAAAAACACCATTTGGGTGAAAAGAATCCGTAGTTCGTTGAAGATATTTTTAAAGGTTACTCCACCAACTTACTTTTGAAGAGTAAATTTTAAAACCTTATTAAAAAACAATTAAAACTATTTATTATGAAAAGATCAGTTAGTTTCTTTTTGGTTTCAGTTTTCTTAGGTGCACTTATAATTAGTTGCACCAAAAACGAAGATGTTTTGGATAGTACCAACCTAAAGCAAACAATTAGTGAAAGTGCCATTAATTTAAATAATGCTATGGATGCTATCTCCTCTTCCAAAGCTTATGCTATTTTAACAATAAGTGATGGTACGCAAAAGGACGCCAGTATAGTAGATTCAACTTACCGAGTCTATATTCCTCTCGATTCAATCAAAGGGGTTTATGATTATCAACCGGTGACAGAATTTACCACATGGGGTACCCCATTAATTAAGTTTTTCAATCGTACGGCCGATAACAATCAGATGGTTGTTAATATGCCGGTTGAAAAAGTTGAGAATCCCAGAACATTAAGGCATTCATCGCCTGACGATACGTTGCTTACAAATAATTTTACTATGGCAGTTTCTGCCTATCACAACAACTATAATAGTTATCATGATTTTGACTATGTGCTGACTTCTGAAATAAGTATTGATAATTCAGTCATTGGAAACTTGAATATTGATTACTATGTTAGTCCAATCAATGGCATTCAATATGCTTCTCAATTTGCCTTTAATGGCAGTTATCAAGCAAAATATAGCTATGAATCGGGCGATACAACAGTTTCGAGCTTTGCTATTCAAGATGCTGATGTGGTTTTATACAAAGAGGAATTACTCACTATTAAAAACGATACTGCATGGTTTGGTCGCGAACGTCAATATAGTCTTACTATTGGTGATGTTCAGATTATTAGAAAACCAGGAACCTTGGAAGTTGAGGTTTATGTGAATGGGGTTTTGCAGCCAAATGCAGTAGTAGTAATTATCGATAAAGAATTTGATCCCGAAGCATCGGTTTGCAAAAAACGCGATATTCAAATAACTTTCGAAGATGGAACTACTACTACAGTATCAGCTTTGATTGGAGAATCCATAGCCAATATTAAAACCTTATTTGAGTCCTTACATCAAGTCTATTTTGCTGCTTATGTAGTCGATTGGATTGCTTACGATATTTATTATCAACGAAAATAATTTTCTGAAAAGCTTATATAGCAATTCACATTGCATTTGAATTTCTACCTTGCCCTGTTGAAAAGCAAGGTAGAATTCATTTTAATAGTGAATTCAACCTTCCATCGCGGAATAGAATATTCTAAATTGAAGATTTTTTAAATTTCCGTTTGATACCGTTTCAAAACCTCTAACTTTACTTAATAGTAACTATTTTATTAATATGATGATCAGATGCCTTGCCATAGATGATGAACCATTGGCTTTGAAACAACTGGCGGAATATATAAAAAAAACTCCTTTTATGGAGCTGGTTGGTCAATGCGATAGTGCTTTGCAGGCTATTGATGTAATTAATAATAAGCAGGTTGATCTACTGTTTGTAGATATTAATATGCCCGATTTAAGCGGAATGGATTTTGTTAAAACCTTGGAAAACCCGCCAAAGGTTGTTTTTGTTACTGCTTACAGCGAATATGCTTTGGAAGGTTTCCGGGTAGATGCCATGGACTATCTGTTGAAACCAATTGGTTACAATGATTTCTTAAAATCGGCCAATAAAGTTAAAAATTGGTTTGATTCGCAACATCAAAAATTGGATGAGGTAAAGAGTTCTAAAGATTTCCTATTTATTAAATCGGAGTACAAAATTCTAAGAATCAATTTTGATGATATAAAGTATATCGAAAGCATGAATGAGTATGTGAAAATTCACCTAATTAATGCCAAATCGATGATGACCTTATTGTCCATGAAATCAATAGAAGAGCTGCTTCCTGCTGATCGGTTCATGAGGGTCCATCGTTCCTATATAGTGAGCCTAAATAAGATATCAGTAATTGAGAGAAACCGGATTATCTTCGATGAAAAAGTATATATTCCGGTAAGTGAACAATATAAAAGTAAGTTTCAAAGCTATATTGACCGTAACTTTTAACGATAATCATTCATTTTCATCAAGAATTGTATCTTTAAGTGTTATTTTAAGAATAAAAAAACCAATAACACCAGCAATAAATGAAGCAGCAAGAATGGCAATTTTTGATTCATTTATTAAAGAAATATCATGGTAAGCCAACAGAGTAATAAAGATTGACATGGTAAAACCAATTCCGCCAAGAAATCCAATACCAATAATATGTTTCCACTTAATTTCCTTAGGTAAGGTACACAACCCCAAACCAACCCCAGCAAGAGTAAATAGAAATATGCCCAATGGTTTACCCAACAAAAGGCCTACTATTATTCCAATACTACTCAACCAATTGCCATCTAATGTGATGCCTGTATTTGCAA
>JAIFNJ010000171.1 GCA_020047835.1 Bacteroidota bacterium | reverse complement strand
ATAAGTTGTTAAAAAATCTAATGCACTTTTGGCATACGATAAATATTTCTCATCGCCTGTAAGCATAAAGGCACGGGTAAAACCATAACCATGCCGTGTTTGCGAAATGAGCGACTTTCTGTAATATGTAGCATTTGTATGTACATCTTTACTTGTTAACACATTACCAACCTTATCTACATTTGAGAAAAAACCTCCATTAACAGAATCATACGCATGGTCAATCCAAAACTGAGCATTGCTTTTAACATACTCAATATTCAGATCTGGATTTAAAATGTGAACACTTTTTACAACATATTGCGCATTTATTTCAGAACAGTAGAGAAGCATACAGGTGATAATCAAAAGTATAGGTTTTTTCATAAAAAAGAATATTTGTATGATGTCGTAGGTAGAAATTTTAGTTTTAACATATTAAAATACTATGAAAGTGATAATTAACTTTTTCATTTATTGACAATAATAACCTCAAAATTAGTTTCAGATTTTGATCCTATTCTTATTGTATTTATTTACAAAATTATCCTTTTTAGAAGCTTTACAACGATTCTGAAGTCGGCTGAAGGTTATTTTTACATTTTCATTAATTTGTATTTAACACATAATCAATTAGATATATTTTTTATTGAGTACGTAATTACAAGAGATGGTTACCAGAAGTCAAAATTAAATTCCCTTTTAATACAATCTTTTGAAACCTGAATATATGTATTAAGTAAAAGATATTTTTGGAATCCAATTACCAAAATGGATATCTTTGAGTAAAACAAAATTCATTTTTTGTAAGTAATTAAGCATAATGAATTAATTCTTTATGACCTAAAAAGTAGAATAGCTTTTTTTATAATTACAAAGACTCTCAATAACAATTAATCAAAAAACTTAGGGTATGGTTTAATTCACACACATACATTATTCTCAATAACAGAACTATCACATCCCTAACTGAGTCCTAATCCATTTATTACGAACCTCATTGTATTCTGCAGGAAGGCCATGTCCTGACTCAGGGAAAATTCTATATTCCTTTTCTGGAACTTTCAATTGATTATAGGCTGCAAAATTAATATGTGGTGGACAAGTTTCATCCATTAATCCAACACTCATTAAAACAGGAGCCTTTATCCACGGTGCAAGGTTTTTAATATCAATATAACTTAGTGTTTCATAGATTTTTTCCCAACTTAATTCTGGATAGTTCATTTTATATTCTTTAAACTCATTGCCCGGCCAGTTGCCTAAAATAAAATAATGCGGAAAGTCACTTAGAAATGGAACTGCAGCAACACATAATCGAATTCTATCGTTGTTTAGCGCCGCAGTTGCATAACTAAGAGCTCCTCCTTGGCTTCCACCTTCTACTACCAATTTAGTAGTATCAACTATTGAACGGGTAAATAGAAAGTCAACAGCCCGCCTAGTGTCCATATATGCCCCACGATAAATATACTGTTCTTTGTCTGCCAATTGAGTTTGCAAATAAGAAGGAACTGAATTGAACGATGGTGCAATGTTGTCGCGACTATTTCCATGACCCCGAATATTTAGTGCTAATACCACAAAATCGTCTCCAGCATATGCCCACGTCATTTCCATATTCCCACTATAACCTGGCAACTGAAGAATAGCCGGGTATTTACCTGGCTTAACCGGTTCGGCATACCACCCACGGATCAATACGTTACCCAAGGAACGCATCTCAAGGAGATAGGCATTTCGGGTAGGCGTACAGAGGCTGTCAATTCGAATTAGCTTGTATTGCGGATCAACCGCTGCTAATTCTTTCCTTGCCCGATTCCAGTAATCTTCAAAATCGGGTTGACGATCGGTAGGCGATACAATTTTTTCAGGTTCAATACCAAAACTAGTTGTCGTTTGAAAGGTTGTAAAATTGGCATTGAAGTGAATAGTCGCTTTATAAAAGCCGGGTGCTAAATCTGAAATTAAAAACTTTTGTTGCTTCTTTGACTTCTTTTCCAGTATAAATGTTTTTTCCTGGCTAAATACAATATTACCAAAATCACTTTTTACCTCAATTCTTATCATTCCATCTAACAAAACATTGTTATCATTTGTAAAACTAACAGTTAACTCAATACTATTACCTAAACGTACTATATGATCAGATTGTAAACAATTTACCCTTATCTTGAGGTTATCATTCAATCCCATCATTCTCAATGAAACATTGCCTCCATAGATACCTCCACCCCCTAATTGATCATAAACCCTTACTGCGATAGTATTCTCTTTATCCCATAAAATTTTACTAAATGGGATGATATATTTTCGCTCTTTATCATAAGCACCCATATAATTCGGAGGCATTTGGCCACTTCCACCTATCAACATTCCGTTAAAAAAAGTTTCATCAGCATCATCAATTTTTTGAAGATCGAGTAATAACCCACCATCTTTAGCCGCATTAGCTTTCATTTCAGATGGAATAATAACAGTAAAGCGATACCAAGCAAAACCATTATACCCTTCGTAGCCTTGATTTTCCCACAGAATACCGGCCTCAATTTCCTTCCAATCTTTATCATTAAATGAAGGTTTGGAATACTCATTGCTATCGCTGGTAATAAATTTCCATTTCCCCTGAACCAAGTTCTGAGCAAATATTAATTGTTGAAAACCAAATGTTACAATCAGGATAAAAATAATAATTCTCATAAGTGTCAATATTTATTTAGTAATTAATTCTCGTCTAAAACAATTCAAAACTTTCACAAATTTTGTTTGGAACAACCTAAATCGCTTTCCACTTTTTCAGTCCTAAATCAATGGTTGGTTTATCCACACAGCTAAATGCATCCCTAATAACCATGGCCGCACCTAAAGCACTTGCATTATCAACTTCTGATGTAAAAACGTTGTAATTTGGATAAAAGCTTGCTAACAATCTTACAAAAATTTCATTCTTTGTAAAACCACCTGAAATATATAAATTCCTTATCTCATCTTGCTCTGAAAGTATCAGATTAATACTTTTAGAATTAAGCAGGGTTAAATCAAACATTAAGCGATGATAAGCTTCAGAAAAATCAGTAAACATTGAAAGATCAATTTTCTCATCTAAATATCCTTCAGGAACTCCATCACTAAAGAATTTATGTTCATAATTTATATTTATAAAAAATTCATTTAAGAGAAATTCATTTATTTTTACTGTTTTAAAACTATCTGCAGGTACATCAAAAACTGTACATAACCTTTGTGTATTAATATTGTGGATATAACCCATAAATAAACGAGAAGCCTTAACAGTTTGTTGATCAACACTTAAATATGACAAGCAATCACTTCTGAGCTGAGCCTGGGTTAAGGGTTTGTGGTTAAAGGGATTAATATTTATACACCACGTTCCGGTCGAAATCAGTAAGAATCTTTCACTACTCCCTTGTTGATACGGTATTAACGATGATGAACTATCATGTATTCCTATTCCAAAATGTACTCCTTTACCATTAATTTTTATATTAAAAGTATGTGAATTGGGTATTGGATTTGGAAGTATAATCCCCTCAAGTTGAAGCCAATCATGGTATTTGTTACCATCAAAATCCCACAAAAAGGTATGACAACCAATTGAGGTAGAGTCGGAAACAATTTGTTGGGTTAACAGATATGATAAATATTGCGGAAAATGGATAATATCAGTTACGTTCTTAAAAATTTCGGGATGCTCTATTTTTAACCATAAAATCTGAACCCCTGAGTTCAATAAGGCTCCTAACGCGGGACTACCCGTTTTGCGGCAAAAATCATCCTCCCCTCCATATTTATTAAATAAGTTCAACTTTATTTCAGGTGAAACTTCTTTCAAATAATTATAAATAGGTGTTAATCGCTTTCCGTCTTTATTCAAAAAAACCAATGTAGCGCCGTATGCCGAAAAATTCACGCCAACCACTTCATATTCTTTACTTGATGAATATATTTTCAACGTGGTATGAATCCATATTTCAATTAACTCAATATCATCACATTCAAATCCATCATCATCTAAAATGGTTTCAAATTTTTGTTCTTGTCGAAATAAAATCTTCAGATGAGCATCAAACAAAAAAAATTTTTTATTGGTTTTTCCAATATCAAAAACAGCTATAACTTCTTTTTTGCTCATTAATTTGCTTCTTTTGATATTTTACGCCTATAATTTTCGACCTCCCAATTATCGATAAACTCGATTTGTTCGATGGTCATAAAATTTGGACCTCCAAAACTATTTGAATACAAACTAATCTTCATCATATCAATAAAAACTTGTAAAATGGTTTGAATATTCTTGTCGGAATCGTCTACCACAACCAAACAATCGTTCTCCATAATAATAACTTTTGGAAAATAGCCATGGATGCTTTGGAAAAGTTCAATCGATTCGGCAATAACAGATTCATCGGAGTCTTTTTCTAAAAAAAGATAATTTGATTTACAATAGACGATAATGTCGGGTGTAAAAGGTTTTGATATTTGCAGAAACGAGGTGCTGCTTTTTATGAAATATTGTATCAACTCGCCAAAATACCCTTTCGCTATCAATGATTTATTGCTAAAATAATGGTCAATTAGCTTCAGTTTAGGTGATTCTTTATTTATATAGGATGTATTTATATCCTGTTTATCAATTAATATTCTAAGCTTTGCATCAATGTCAGTATAAATTGATTTTATTTCATCAGTTGTATTTGCACCTACAAAAACACCATGATTTTGAAGAAATATTACTGAAGGTTCAAAACCTCTCTCATCTTTAAAATCATTTATTTTACTTAATACTTTTTTAAATAAAATATATCCAGGATCGGTATATTCAACAAAAATAACATCATTTCCAAAAATCTCCTTTGTGAGTTTTTTGGCATTTTTACTGCACATTAAAGCATTAACAAAGGTTGGATGCGTATGAACAATGTACGAGAAATCAATTATTTCATGCATGGAAGTTTCTACCGAAGGGCGCAAATGTTTTGGATCAACAATAGCTGCGTTCAAATCATGTTTGACCTGTTCCTCGCGTAAAGTGCTATTCTGACTGTATTCCTTTTCTTTTAATTGCTTTAGAACAGAGCGCGATAAACATACAAAACCGTCTTCCTTAATTGTTGAAAGGGAATTGCCACTAGCCTTTACCCATATATTATTGTCATCTTTAAATGAAGTGTTACCACCCCCCGCAATAACATATTCAGAATTGTTGCCATAATATTGCGAAATAGCAATTAATTGATCCAGCTCCTTATTTTTCATTCCTTGCTTTTTAAGTCATGAAATGTGGCAAGCAATATAAAAATTGCTTACCACATCATTCATTTACAAACTACTCAAACTATTCTACTAAAACTAAACTTATCTCCGTTTTAATTCTTTATTCTCGTAAACCTGAATTTCAGTGATATAATCCTCTCCTACAGGCACATTTTCCTGTAAACAAAAGTAATCCCAGACAGCTCCGAATGATTTAGTTTTCAATTCTTCCAACAAAGCCAGTCTTTCAAAATTTTGACCTGTATCTTCATACTTTCTAAGCATAGCTGTTGGCTCCAGCATAGCAATAAGAAATGCTTTTTGTGCTGCCCGGGTTCCAATTACATAAGCCCCGATACGATTAATCGATGCATCAAAAAAGTCGAGTCCAATATTAACCCTACTCAGATAATTATTTCTTATAATTTCAGAGGCAATTAACTGAATCTCTTCATTAAGCGTAACTACATGGTCTGAATCCCAACGTATGGGTCGTGTAAGATGCAGAAGTATCTCATCAACAAATTGCAAACAGGCTGATATTTTATCTCCCACTTGTTCGGTGGGATGAAAGTGACCATTATCAAGAGTTATTAATTTATTGTTTTTTATTGCATAGCCTAAATAGAAATCATGTGAACCTACTGTCATCGATTCTGCACCAATACCAAAAAGCTTGCTTTCCACAGAATCCTTCATCTGCTCTTTAGGAAAGATGATTGCCATAGCTTCATTCAATGATTTGTTTAAAAGAACACGATGTCCGTTACGGTCGATGGGTGTATCTTTTGAACCATCGGGTATCCATGTATTATGTACACAGGGGGTACCAAGTTGTCTCCCTATTTCAGCCGAAATGGCACGGCAACGCCTTAAGTGCTCTACCCAAAATTTACGTTCGCTCTCGTTCTTTGATGATAATGTAAAACCTGAAGCTGCTTTTGGATGGGAGAAACACGATGCATTAAAATCCATGCCAATGCCTTGCTTTTTGCACCAATCAATCCAGCTCTGATAGTGTTTCACTTCAATCTGATCGCGATCAACCAACTCACCCTGAAAATCACCATAAATAGCGTGCAGGTTTAAGCGTTGTTTTCCAGGTAGCAGTGACAATACTTTTTCAAGGTCTTTGCGCATTTCCTCAATATTGGTAGCCTTACCGGGAAAATTACCAGTAGCCTGAATCCCACCCCCAGACAAAGTTGCATCAGGCGTTTCAAACCCTCCAACATCATCGGTTTGCCAACAATGTAAACTAATTACTACATTCTTTATTTTTTCAAGCACTAAGTCGGTATCTACTCCAAGTGCAGCATATTGTTGTTTAGCTAAAGCGTATGATTGTTTTACAAGCTCAATACTTACCATTACCAATTATTTTAAATTAATATTTTCTTTTATAATGAATTACCCAAACCAACTATTACCACCGATAGCAGTATTGCGAATATACCCAGCGTAATTGTCCATTTAGTTTTTGTTGCAACACCTTTCCACTCATTGCGATAAATTCCCCACAAGTTGGCAGTAAGAATAATGGTTGCCATATGAAGTATCCATGAGCTTGCGCCGTTTCCTAGCTTACTTTCACCCATTCCATAAAAGAAAAACTGCAGAAACCAGATAGTCCCTGCCATAGCTGAAAACACAATGTTTTTAGCAATAGGTGATTTTGTATTTACAAAATCACCATATGATTTGTTTTTAATACTTAGAAGGGATGTCCATATTAAGTTGGTAGTTAAACCACCCCAAAGAATGACTACAAAAGTTACATTATTCTGATATAAGGGATTAAATCCAGCAGCCACTGCCGCCTCTGCTAATGGTTTACCTGCCTCAATTCCAAAATTGAAAAATGAACTTAATATTCCCGATAAAATTGCTATAATTAGACCTTTCACCAAACTAAACTCCGGAACACTGGATTTTTGATCCTCTTCGGAAAGCTCCCGCTCTTTCATCATGCCCGCCTTGCCTGATAATGCAATACCAATCAAACAAACAACAACCCCTAAAAGGATTATTTGGCCCCCGGAAGTAGCTAACATATCGGAAAAAGAGATTTTGCCTATTGTAGGATTAATAGTATAATAGATGGAGGGTATTATTGCACCAAACGCAGCACAAAAACCAAGAACAATCGAATTTCCTAACGACATACCCAAATACCTAACACCCAATCCGTATGAAAGACCTCCAATGCCCCAGAGCAATCCCATAAGGAATGTAAAGAATAAAATCTGGCTTGAACCTGCCGAAATAATCGTGGCAAATCCCGGAACAGTTAAATAGGCAGCTATCGGTGGGACAATAAGCCATGAAAAAAGCCCGCCAACAATCCAAAAACTCTCCCAGGCCCAACTTTTTACCTTATTAAAAGGCATATAAAAACTTCCTGATGCAATCCCCCCTAATGAATGGAATAATACTCCTAATAATGCTTGCATATTTAAAAGTTAGTTAGTTTTTAAAAAATAATTGATATTTTTGATACCAATACAAAAATTATACAAAACAAATATATATTGATACCTAGGGACTATCAATACACAATTTGACATATAACTTGCACTTTTTGGGACTTATTATGAAAGATTTTTTTAAATACATCACAGTTGG
>JAIFNJ010000027.1 GCA_020047835.1 Bacteroidota bacterium | reverse complement strand
CGTGAGGGCGCCGGCACCCATTTTTTTTGTAAACCCGCAAGCGGTCCCACGGATGGTGCGGGCAATGATTTCAGTTCCAGACAGCGATTCTTCGGAAAATATGCTTTGTGGATTGGCGCATTTGATGTCTTTAAGGTTGTAAACATCAAGCAACGGCGAATCGGTGTTTTCTTTTCCGGAAGGGTTTATTGACAGCGCATCTCGAAGGATAGTGCAGGGTTTTTGGGTCATTTCGCGGTCAGGGAGGTATGGGAAAATAACCAAATTCCCGCCGGTTTGGGTATAATCCACAAGGGTCTGCTGGTCGTTGGCATTCATTTCATCGGTGCTGAAGGCCCAGACCTGTTTGTATTTTTTCAGGGCATCGGCAGATGCTTTCGTTAAATCCACCATATCGTAGTCGATATTCAGGATCTGCAGCACTTTTAACAATCCGTCGAAATAAGCAGGTCGCCGGATGGCAGAATAATTGAATGTAAGCTCACAGGCTTCCGAAACGGGACGTTCCAATTCTGTGGCATAATAAGGCGGATAGAAAAGCACGCAGACTTCTGCCTTACGTTTGGCATCCACAATAAGGCTTTCTGATGTTTTAATGATTTTATTCATCCGTTGAACCAACGGGAAAACACTGGTGCGTTTGCCTTCAGGGGTAAGCGGATTGAACCAGTAAAAGGTAGCACCGGAATAGCCGGTATGCCTTATGTTGCGCCCTTGTGAGAACATATAATAATTCCATCCGGTAAGTCCATTGGCCACACTGGCTTTATAAAATAGCTCCATTTCGCGTGGGTTAGTTACCACATGATATTCGCGGGAGCCACATTGGAATTCAGCGGCAAACAACGGCTTATTTCCTTGCATGGCATAAGTAATGTCGTTGATGATCCTATCATCGTGCATGTTGCGGTAGGAGAGGAATTCGGGTATGTGATCGACCCCAAAAATAATCTCACTTTTATCCTCAAATAAATCTTCATACATGGTAATGTTTACCGGGAATTCATAACCGCTGCCATAAATCCATCCCGGAAGGTTGTGGTACAATGGAACAGCAACGCCTCTTTCCCGGGCCATTTTAGTGAGCATCCTCAGGTAATCGGCATAATAGGTTCTCCAGAAACAGTGCCATTCGTAATCGCGGCCACGGTCTTCTTTTGATGCATAAGGAAGCTTTCCATCGGGAGGAAGTTCCACTTGAACAAAGTCCTGATAATGGGTTCCCCAAAGATTGTTTATGGAATTAATGTTAGTAAATTTTTTCTTTAAATAAGTAATGAATTTTTCCTTGGCAGCCGAACAATAGTCTGCCTGATGCGCTAGCCAAGGGAACACGCCAATTTCATTGCAAATTTGCATCATGATGATTGGACCACCTGTCGATAGTTGTCGCTGGCTGATGAATGGCATAATTTGATCGTACCAAAGTGTTACCTTTTCCAAATATTTTTGATTGAATAGGCTGATACCATCACTGGGGAAAATTTCACCTTTGCTGTTACGCATTTTAGCTGCGGTACCGTGCTTTTCCATAAACCAGTCGGGCAATCCAGCTCCCCGGTATTCTGCCAAAATAAAAGGACCCGGTTTTACGATGCAATGCAATCCGCGTGACTGGCAACGTTCCAGCCATCCCTTCAGGTCTCTTTCGGGCAACGATGTGCCAGTAAAATCAAAAACACCTTCCACTGATTCGTGGAATGCCCAAGGAACATAAGTACTCACAGTGCTTAAGCCAGCTTCTTTGGCGGCATCCAGATGAGTGTCCCACAAATCGCGTTTGATCCGGAAATAGTGGATTTCCCCTGAGTTGAGAAATACTTTTTTATTGTCGAGGTAAAAGTTGTTTTCTTTGATTGTAAATGTCATATATCTCATTCTTTAGTTTGTTCCAAATTCCGTTGTTTCAATAGGTCTTTAATTTCGTGTGAACGTTTCTCCGTTAAGGAATACCGTAGGATGAAGAAAATTGAAAAGATACTTAGCAGTAAGGGCAATCCAATCTCTACCACCCGCATCATTAATAAGGTATAGGGCGATTGTTGGGTGAGTTGCACCATCTCGGTTTCAATTAGGGCAAGTTCTTTATCCAGAATTTCCAAAGGTATTTTAGTGTTGATATTCTGTATCTTTTTATCAATTTCAGCACTATTATGAATGAGTTCCCCATAATGTTCAACACTTTTTTTCGATTCCAGCGATTTACCTTCGAGATGAGCTAAAAGTTCAAATGAATTCATTCGTGCCTTTTCCAGCTTGGGTTCAAGTATCAATGGAATGGCTTCAGCCATAATGATTTTGGTTAATGAATCGGTGGAAGACATACCTATATTTGCCAATTTAAGATTCAGTTTTTCCAATTCATTTCTAGTTGAATCGGTAGTTGCAATTGCTTCTGAAAACTTAGCTTTCCTCTGGGTAACATATTTGGCTTTGTTTTGATAGTTCTTGTCCTGTTTTTTAGCGGCTTCTTTTTCAAGAACGGTAAAATAGAGTTTTGACTCATCAATCGCTTTTGCTACCTGTTTCTTTGTATTTTCAAGTAACGTTGTATTAGTTCCAGCAAGCCCCTGATCGCCTTGCCAATATTGGATTTCACTTCTGAGTTCCCGAACATTTCCCTGTAAACTGTCCACTTTAGTAACCTGAGTTTCGTCAAACAAAGTAAGTACAATGAGTGCTCCAGCGATTAAACTGGCCAAAGCTGTTCCCAATTTAATAAACCACCAGAAAACCGAATAGAAGCTTCCTTCCGAACGATGGCCGGTTTCCAGTTCATCTTCATCGCAAATATCTCCAACCATGGAAGAACCCAAAGTAAAGAAAAACAACATTCCAGCAGAAAGCAGAATGGTGGGAATGAGGACTAGGTAAGGATGGGTTGGATTGTAGCATACAATTTTTGAGGCTTGTGCGGCTACCATAAGAAGAATAGCAATGGTGAGGGTATTGCGTTTACCGAGTTTTGGGCTAATCCAGTTAAGTGGAAAAACAGCTAAAACCCCGGTAATGGCCCAAATAGTGCCATTGATACCGAGTAAGGTCGCACCAGCTACTTTATCTCCGCCATAAATAAAGAAAATGGGAATGTAAGACCCCAATAGGCTCACAAAATTAAAACCCATAGCAAGCGTAAATATTGTAAGGGTTAGCATGATAAAGTTCCTGTTACTGGCTGTGCGCTTCATATCGGTCCAGAATGGTGTTTTTTCCTGAGCAGATACTTTCTTAAAGGCCGGTTCACGCAACTTTATAAACCCCCAAAATGAAAGTGGAATTATTAGAGCGGCAATTAGAATGGAGACATAACGCATTCCATCCATTTCATTACCACCGGGACCTTTGAAAATCTCCATACTGGCTAAGGCAAAAAGCCAGGGAGTGCTCATGGCAAAAAGGTTTCCCACGAAGCTCTTTGCACTGAAAAGGCGGGTCCGTTCGTGGTAATCCGTACTCATTTCCATGCCCAACGCTCCATGAGGGATTTCAAAAATATTGACTGCTGTGAAAAAGATTAAAAGCGAAACCAAAATATAGATAAGCTGAAAAATCTGAAATCCCGAATCGGTAGGAAACCAACTATGTACCGTTTCGCCTTTGGGTATCCACCAGATAACCACAAACGAAATAGCTACGGCTATTCCTCCAAATAATAGGTAGGGTCGGCGACGCCCCCAACGGGTTCGGGTATTATCTGAAAGATGTCCAATGAAAGGGTCAGAAAAAGCATCCCACAATCGGGGAATAATCAGAATAGCCCCAAGCCAAAATGCACTTAATCCCAAACTGATATTACCCATTAATCCAACCAATATTCCAACTACGTTAAAAAGGGCGATAGGAATAAAACCTCCAGAACCATAAGCCGCTAACTGTGAAAATGGTACCTTATCCTCTTTCTTTGTACTTCGGTCAATTTTAATTTCTTCTTCCATGGTATATTTTTAGCGAGAACATTAGTAATAAATCATTATTTCGGCTGGAACCTCCTTAACGGGAATATCCTTTTCAGAAAAACCGTTAATTTCATTTCCATTCACCGTAACTTTTTTTGGGAGTTTGGAACCGTTAAAGTTTCTGATCATAATTCCATTGGCTGGAAGTTTTACATTCCCAGATATTGCGAAGCTATAGTTGGCACCTTCTTTTTTTATGGAATAGGAAATTTCCCCATAATAGGTTGGCAGATTTTCAACTGACATTCCTTGAGGAGCATCAATCCAATCCTGATAAAGAGCTGCTCCGAGCACCAACGATTGATCCAATTCATTTTCATAAACAAATAGGGAACGGATGGCATTGATGAAATCGCTACCCACCCAGGTGTGCGGCATATCGCCAATAAAACCTGGGAACTGTTTATCCTTCCAAACCACTTCAGCCCAATGATTCCATCCTTTTGGACGTTGATCGTTGAGGAAAAATTCAATTAATTCATGGGCCCGTTCCGGTTGATCGAGCATGATAAAGGAGCCAATCAGACGGTTTTCGTAAGGGGTGTAATTTATCCAATCAATATTGTTGTCGCGTCTGTTTTTGAAAAACTCATAATATTTATTAAACGTATTGTAAACCTGCGGTTTGGGTAAGTTTTTCAACTCATTGCAAGGGGTAAGGGCAATGGTAGTCGAAGTGGCATCAAAGTCACCCAGTTCCACACAACCCGGTAGGTAATCAATATTTCGGGTCTTCATGGCCAGTTGTAACGAGTTGTAAAGGTTTTCCTTAAATGAATCGCGAACCTTTTTTATCCGTTCATAATTTGCGGTTTCGCCCAATATTTTTTGAATCTCTGTGGCATCCTTTAACCCTTTCATGGTAAAGAAATTGTCCCAGTAGGAATGCATCGGTTTTGCCGAATATCCTTCGTGGCTAATTGATTCGGGGACCAATCCATAATAAGCACGGACGCTGTCGTTCCCATTTTTATAGTGGTCGGTGGAACGTTCCGCAACGAGCGATTCAATATAATCCACTGCTTTTAATACATTCAAATTTTTTGAACGCAAGAAAACCGTATCCTGAGTAAAGTTGAAGTATTCGCGGATTAAATAGATTAACTCTCCGTGGCTGTCGTTTTCGGGAACTGGATCAGGGCCTCTGAAATCAACCACACAAGGAACTTTTCCGTTTTCGTATTGATGCGCGGCATACCAATCGATATAATCTTTAACTTCCTGAACGATTCCTGATTTTAAAAGTGCCGATGATGTCAAGGCACCATCGCGTATCCAGCTTCTTTCGTAGGAGCGCGAACCCGGCTGAATGCCCACTTTGTCGCGGTTGATTAAAATATAGGCCAGATTCGATTGATAAGTATTTACAATTCGGTCGGATGAAGGAGGTAAGTTGAATTTGATGTGTCCGGTTTTTGCTTTCCAAAATTCCGATGATTGGGCAAACGCTTCCGATGCCCTATCGATGCTGAGGTTTCCATTGGGTGTATTTTTTCCATAATAAGGAACAGAAATATACAGTTCGCTGCTTTCACCGGCATCGAGGTGCAACAAATACTTAACGGCTCCATTGGCCAAACCGTTTATGTCGGAAGCCGATTTATTTTTAAGCATTGTCCCTTGTCGGATAAGTTCCACCAAGTTTCCTTGGTCAGAATTGCCCGCCCCAAAAGCATCGTACTTTTTTTGGAAAAGCACTACTTTTTCATCAACAGCCAAATATCCCTCTTTTTCCTCTTGAATAGAATTGATTTTGCCAACGCCCCCGGGATGATTAAGGAACTGGTAATTGGGATTTACTTGATAAGGCCGGATTAACAGATAAAACTCAAAATCTTTGGGCTGTTTTGAATCGTTCTTGAACGAATAGCGGATGTCCAACAGAGAGTTTTTGTTTGCCTCGCCAACCGCTGTAATGCCAGTTTCTAATGTTAGTTGGTCTAATTGCCAGGTAACAGTGGGAACAAATTCAAATTCTTTTTTATTTACATTCGATCCTAAGGATTGTTTGGTGATTACATTGCTCCAATTATATAGGGAATCTCCCATTTTTATAATTGGTTCAATGGAAAAGAGTCCTTTATCTACTTCCACCATTCCATCGGTATTAATCATGGCTTCCTTAACATCATTATTCACTCCGGAAATGGTCCAATAGGATGCTTGGTTTGAAAAGTATCGTGGGAAGTTCCCTTTTTGAGAATTCGTTGCAGTATAAATCAGAAAATCGTTCAGAGTCAAAGATTCTTTTATATTCAAAAACTTGATTTCACGGATTCCTATCCCATTTTGGGCATTGTTTTCCAAGAAATTTAACTTAACGAAATTGGCTTCTGCTTCGGGGAGCCTGATAAAACTGACATCACTTTGATTCGATTGAACAGTATAGACTTTTTCCCAGTTTTTTGCATCCGCTGATACTAGTATTTCAAAGCTTTTAGCGGAATTGTCTTCCAACCACTTTATCTGCAAACCGCCAAATTCCCTTCGGGCTTTAAAATCAATTAAAATATTCTGATTATTTGCTGAGCTGCTTTGCCAATAAGATTCATTCGAACCATCAAAAATAAAGTTGGGGGAATGATCTTTTATTGATGAGGATGCAGTGGCTTTTGGTTCCGGATAGGTTGACGTTTCCGGCGGTAGGGGTTCAAATTTGAAATTATCGAGCCAAACGGTTCCTTTTCCACCCACAAACGATGCAATGGTAAATTCAATCCGGTCAATCCGCTTTAGATTCTGGTCGCTGGTTGGGCCCCAAGCAAATTGAATGTGTCTTTTTTTGATGGTTACTTTTTTCCATTCCGATGGAAAATCGTAATTGCGGTTGCTTACCCACCAGACGTTGTCGCCGGTTTTATCGATAAATTTGATTTCAAAATTATTGGCCGGTGACTCGGCTTTCACATAAAATGTAAATTCATAATTTTCGGGAAGGTCAATGGGGAAGAGTTTCTGGATTCCCCCATAACCGGTGCCTTTGGTGAAATCGTAATCGAACCGGATGGCATTGCCGGTTAATCCTTTTTCGTTGGTTAGGTTTAGGGAAACCCCATCGGATTGAATGAAATTCCAGCCGTTTTTGTTTTCGAAATCATCGAGCGTTTTGATTTGGGAATGTGCCAAGGATATTGCCAAAGCCAGGATTAATAATGCTAACGATGGTTTGATAAAGTTTTTCATAGATTACTATTAATTCAAATATTCAAAACCAAGTGTGTTTAACCCTTTTTGGATTATCGGATCTTTCATTACATACTCCCAAACCAATCCGGTTCTGAAATTTTCAATCATCATCAACATAGGTCCCTGATCAATACCGATATAGTCGTTATTCACCCAGTTAATAGTGGGATTAAAAGAGTCCAGATACCCATATTTGCCCCATATTTTGCTTCCATAATTGGCATTCATCGATTTTATGGTTGGCAAAACAATTTCAGGTGCAAAGGGTAACGACGTCATGGGTCCGTATGGTGCAATGGTTCCATCCTCGGCAATGGTATTATCCGCTCCACTGGCACCCCTTCCGGCATACCCTTCAAATTTTTTGTTTCCGAAATTGTAGGTGCTACCCGGTCCGTCACTGGCTGTAAAGCCCCAACAGAGGGAATCATATCCGGTCCAGCCTTTTGGGTTTTCTATGGCATATTCACGCTGAACATAAGTAGCGCGGCGTGAATTTTCGAAGTAATCCATTCCTTTTTCTTTCATGTATTTGTCGCCCAAACCCCGAAAATCAATAAAAGCTTGTGAAAACTGGTGACCAAATAGAGGGGGGAAAGCTACGTGTGCAAGTCCTTCATAAGGGGTATCCCATTTATAAGTCGCCAACCAGGCATCATAACTTTTTTCTGCGTTTTTCATTCCGGATCCGGCAGCCAATATATAAAGGAACAACGCTTCGTTATAACCATACCACCCA
>JAIFNJ010000238.1 GCA_020047835.1 Bacteroidota bacterium | reverse complement strand
ATTGTAGGTTCAAAGATTGTACCCACACCAATGAGGTCGGTTGTTCCGTATTGGAAGCTATTGAAAATGGAGAAATAGAAAAAGCTACCTATGATAACTACCTGAAAATGGAAAAAGAAAAAGCACACTTTGAATCAACCCTTGCCGAAAGCCGAAAGAAAGATAAAGAATTTGGTAAATTCATGAAGAATTATAAAAAGGATATGAAGAAAAATAAGGACTAATTAAAACAAAGACTGTATATAAAAACTTGAACTTCAATAATCATCAGCACGACAATAAACTATTCACCCAAGCCATAAACAATAAAGCGGACACGAAAATAGAAATCATTCCTCACCCGATAAAGAGAAAATTTTTTCGTACCTTTTCCTTTCTGTTTTAAGCATTCAAAACGAAACCTTTAAAAAGATAGGTCATGGCAAAAAAGACTAATACTACCGATAAGAATCCAACAAGTGCCCCTATACCCAGCATAGATGTGCGCTCCGGCATGGACGTTGATTCCCTGAAACAGGCAGTTATGGAACATTTGTTTTACCAACAGGGCCGAAACATTGTAAATACTTCATTGAATGGGTTGTACATGGCTGTTTCATATACTGTTCGCGATAGGCTCCTCCAACGGGAACATAAAACCATGAATGCTGTGTTTGATAATAATGTGCGGTTGGTAAGTTATCTGTCTGCCGAGTTTCTTATGGGTCCACAGCTGGGCGTCAATTTAATTTCCTTGAATATTTTTGATGCCATGAAACAGGCCGTTGAAGAGCTTGGTTTTGATTTCGATGAAATTATGGCACAGGAAGAAGAACCCGGGCTTGGAAATGGTGGCTTAGGACGCTTGGCTGCTTGTTATATTGATTCGCTGGCTTCGCAACAGATACCCGCCATTGGTTATGGAATTCGTTATGAGTTTGGCATCTTCGATCAGGAAATACGCGATGGCTGGCAGGTTGAAAAAACCGACAAATGGTTGCGAAAAGGAAACCCTTGGGAAAGTGCCAGGCCCGAGCTTTTAGTAAATGTCAATTTCGGAGGTCACACGGAAACCTATACAAATGAGGAAGGCAGTAAATGTTATCGGTGGAAACCCGCTTACATGGTGACCGGAATACCCTACGATACTCCTATTATGGGATATCAGGTGCACTCTTGTAATTTTCTTCGCTTGTGGAAGTCTGAAGCCGAGGAATCCTTCGACTTTTCATCCTTCAATCAGGGTGATTATTATAAGGCGGTGGAGTATAAAGTAAAATCCGAAAATATTAGCAAAGTATTGTATCCCAACGATGAAATGATGGAAGGGAAAAAGCTGCGTTTAAAACAACAATACTTCTTTGTTTCCTGCTCTTTGCAGGATATGATGCGGATACACCTGCGATTTGAAGGCAAGCCACAGGAATTTCATCAGCGGTGGGCCATACAATTGAATGATACACATCCATCCGTGTCAGTTGCTGAACTCATGCGCATATTGGTGGATGAATACCATATTGATTGGGATACTGCTTGGAATACCACATGCAAAACATTCAGCTATACCAATCACACGTTGCTTCCCGAGGCATTGGAAAAATGGTCGGTAGGCCTCTTTGCATACCTGATACCACGGGTACTTGACATTATTTATGAAATTAATTACCGCTTCCTGAATGAAGTAAGCATCCGGTTTCCGGGTGATTTGGGTAAACTTTCGCGAATGTCAATCATTGATGAGGCGGGAGATAAATACATACGTATGGCCAATCTGGCTTGTGCTGGAAGTGGCGCTATTAATGGAGTGGCAGCCCTGCACACCGACCTGCTTAAGCAGCAAGTATTACCCGATTGGGTAGAAATGTACCCGGAACGATTCCATAATGTTACCAACGGAGTAACGCCACGTCGCTTTGTGGTATTGAGTAATCCGGGATTAACCAAACTAATTACCGATTCCATTGGCGATAAGTGGCCCGGTAAGCTTGATGAGCTGCGTAAGTTGGAGCCGTTTGCCGATGACGCCTCCTTTAGGGAACAATTCCGGAATGTAAAACTGGAGAATAAAAAGCACTTGGCAACATTAATCAAAGAACGGACAGGAATAATCGTTAATCCAGCTTCCCTATTCGATATTCAGGTAAAGCGAATTCATGAGTATAAAAGGCAACACCTGAATGTGCTAAATATCATTACCCAGTATTTACGCCTAAAGCAAAACCCTAACATCGATATCGCTCCCCGGACCTTCATCTTTGGTGGTAAAGCAGCTCCCGGATACTATACTGCTAAACTCATAATTAAGCTGATTAATTCGGTAGGCGATGTGGTAAACAGCGACCCAGATGTTAAAGACCGACTCAAGGTGGTTTTCTTTCCCGATTTTAACGTAACCAATGCACAACATATTTACCCGGCAGCCGACCTTTCGGAGCAGATATCCACAGCTGGCAAAGAGGCTAGCGGTACCGGCAACATGAAATTTTCCATGAATGGAGCCCTCACCATTGGTACACTTGATGGAGCCAATGTAGAAATAAGGGAAGAAGTAGGTGATGCTAATTTCTTCCTGTTTGGACTAACAGCCGCTCAGGTGGATGAAACAAAGCACAACGGATACAATCCGCACTTTATATACAATCATAACGACGAATTGCGTGAAGTAATCAACACCATTAATTCCGGCTATTTCTCCAAAGGCGACTGCGACCTGTTTAAACCTATTACTGATAATTTGTTGTGGCACGATCCATACATGCTGATGGCAGACTATTCGTTGTATGTTGCCTGTCAGGATTTAGTAGCAGAAACATGGAAAAACCCAACAGAATGGAACCGAAAGGCAATTCTGAATGTGGCAAGAATGGGTAAATTCTCGTCCGACCGTTCCATTCAGGATTATTGCGAAAATATTTGGAAAGTAAAACCTTTTAAAATCAAATGATGATAAGTAAGAATTAATTAGATACATGAGGAAAGATGGTATCGGTAATTCAATTTGGCAACCGGCTTTTATTTGCAATAAAATAAGCACTACCTCTGAGAATTCAGTATCTTTGAAAATAAAATAAATTGAAATGGAAAACATAATAAACAGAATTACTATAAATCCCGACATTTGTCATGGAAAGCCAACCATCAGAAATATGCGTTATCCAGTAGAGTTGGTATTGGATTTACTTTCATCGGGAATGACTGCTCAAGAAATTATTGCAGATTATCCAGCAATCGAAGAAAAAGATATTCAAGCTTGCCTTGCATTTGCTTCTCGTTTGACAAAAGTGAAATCTATTCATAAAATCATTGCATGAAGTTTATTGTAGATTCTCAACTACCATTTGCATTAGCAAAATATATTCAAGAAAAGGGTTTTGATGTATTACATACAAGCGCTTTGCCAAACAAGGAATACACAACCGATAATGAAATACGAGAAATATCAGTACGTGAGGATAGAATTGTCATATCCAAAGATTCGGACTTTTTAGATTCATTTTATATCAAGGGAATACCACCAAAATTGTTGCTAGTTGCAACAGGTAATATAAATAATAAGGAATTACTTAACCTATTTGACTTAAATATTGGAAAAATAATTGAACTCTTTATCAATTACTCATTAGTTGAAATTAATAATAATGAAATAATTGGGCACGAGTAATTGAATATTTTACATCAACATATCGATAGAATCAAGGTCTCTTTACCTTTAAAACTGATTTATTTACTCAGCCTTTCCCTTTTACTGGTATTTATATTTTCGCTACCAAAACCCCTTTTCAACAATCCTACCTGCACCGTAATAAACGATAACCAAGGAAAATTATTAGCCGCTCAAATTGCCACCGATGGCCAATGGCGTTTCCCTGAAATGGACGCCGTGCCCGAAAAATTCAAGCAATGTATTATCTATTTCGAAGATCAATATTTTCCGTATCATCCAGGAATCAATCCGGGTTCTATAGTGAGAGCCATCAGGCAGAATATTCAGGCAGGTAAAAAAGTAAGTGGTGGAAGTACCCTTTCGGCTCAGGTTATCCGTCTTTCACGCAAAGGAATGTCGCGGAATCTTTGGCAAAAGATAGTTGAATTCTTTTTGGCGATGCGCTTGGAAGTAAGGTATTCCAAAATGGAGATACTAGCCTTGTATGCCTCGCATGCTCCTTTTGGCAGCAATGTGGTAGGGTTAGATGCCGCCGCATGGCGCTATTACAGTCGGCCTGCCGATGCCCTTTCGTGGGGAGAATCGGCTACATTGGCGGTTTTGCCCAATGCTCCTTCGCTTATTTACCCGGGTAAAAATCAGGAACTGTTGTTGAAAAAACGGAATCGACTGTTGGATAAACTTTTAAAAAACCAGATAATTGATGCCACTACCTGTGAATTGGCAAAATTGGAATCGCTGCCCGAAAAACCACGTCCACTTCCACAACAGGCTACACATTTATTAACCCGGGCAATTTCGGATGGCTTATCGGGGAAAAGCATAACCACAACGGTGAATTCAAAAATACAGGATCAGGTGAACCGCATCATTGAAAAACATTATCAGGTACTTTCGGAAAATGGGGTATTGAATGCAGCAGCGTTGGTATTGGATGTTGAAACCGGAAATGCATTGGCTTATGTAGGAAATACCCAGACCGGGGTTCAGCAATCGGGTCAACAGGTTGATATTGTTACGGCACCCCGCAGTACCGGAAGCACTTTAAAACCCTTGCTATATGCATTGATGCAAAAGGAGGGATTCATACTACCAGGAACTTTGGTGGCTGACATTCCTACACATATTGCCGGTTTTGTGCCCCGGAACTTCGACAAACAATTCGATGGTGCAGTACCTGCAAATAATGCCTTATCGCGCTCATTAAACATTCCTGCCGTTCGGATGCTACAGGAATATGGGGTGGAACGGTTTCACAATCAACTGAAAGAGCTGAATATCTCAACCATTACCTTTTCCGCCGAACATTACGGATTATCCCTAATTTTAGGAGGAGCTGAAATTACCCTTTGGGAATTGGCCGGAACTTATGCCAGTATGGCTCGGGTTTTGAACCACTATCCATTAAACAATTCCAGGTATAATCCAGACGATTACCACCCGCCGGTTTACATAGAGGATAAAAATACAATCACCGCTCATTGGCAGGAAACCGATCCATTCAGTGCCGGAGCTATTTGGGTTACTTTTAATGCACTCACCGAGATGCACCGGCCTATTGAGAATGCCAACTGGCAGCTTTTCACCTCCTCAAAAAAAATTGCCTGGAAAACCGGGACCAGTTTTGGCAACCGCGATGCATGGGCGGTGGGAATTACCTCTGAATATTTGGTAGCGGTTTGGATTGGCAATGCCGATGGTGAAGGCCGTTCTGGATTAACCGGTGCCAGTGCCGCAGCCCCGGTTATGTTTGATATTTTTAAAGAATTGCCAAACGCACCTTGGTTTGAGACTCCATACGATGATTTGGTTAAAATCAATGTCTGCAAAAAAAGTGGATACAAAGCTTCGGACCTCTGCCCCGAAACCGATTCTCTTTACGTTACCCAATCCGGTTTAAAAACGGGTCTTTGTCCCTATCACAAATTAGTACATTTATCTTCCAATGAAAAGTACCAAGTTACTTCCAATTGCTATCCAGTGGGTGAAATGGTTTCTAAAAGTTGGTTTGTACTTCCCCCGGTTATGGAATGGTACTATAAAAACAAAGATCCATTCTATCAGTCGCTTCCCCCATTTCATCCTGATTGTCAGAATAATGAGATTGAAAATATGGAAGTTATTTATCCTAAAAATGGGGCCAAATTGTTTTTACCCATTGGGTTTAACGAGCAACAACAGCCCACCGTATTTGAAGTGGCCCACCGGATTCCTGGCACTAAACTACATTGGCATTTAGACCATGAATTTATAGGAACCACGGTAGGTTTTCATAAAAAGGAATTATTTTGTATGGCTGGTCAACACATACTTACGCTTGTTGACGATTACGGGGAAAATCAGGTGGTTACTTTTGAAGTGCTGAAGAGATAACTATTTCATTTTTTGCAATAATTCAGGATACAACTCATTTTTAACCCATAAATAATTGGGTTCTATTTTAAGCACCTTTTCTAAATAAACTTTTGCCATTGCATACTTTTCTATATCGGTATATGCTTTAGCAATTAAGGTTAGCTGGCTCAAATAGTTCCAATCGTTTATTAATTGTTCCCTATTTTGTTCCATAATTTTTTCTGCCTTTTTATAATACTCAATAGCCAGCGATTTTGAACCTCCAAAAACCGATGGCATGTAATATTGTGAATTACCATACTGAATATACCCAAATGGATTATTTGAGTCCAATTTTATTGCTAACTCAGCACATTCAACACTTTTAGGGCCTATAAAAGGAGCTTGAAAAATATTTAACCCAATTCTATAACCATAAAAAGCAGCTTTGTAGGCGTTAATCATGGATGGATTAATTGACCCATTTTCAAGTATTTTTAGGTTATTTTCGGCTAATTCAAGGTAGTATTGAGCCAATTCATCTTTATTGTTACCTATGCACCAAGCAATATAGCCGTATTGATAATTAACCAATTCCAAACGAAATTCATGGCTCTTTGTATACTTCAAATTCATGTCATCAATAACTTTTTTCCATCCATCCATATTATTACTAATATAAGCTTGATAAACCTCCCGTTTATTATTCGCATGGAGGTAAGTGCTCATCATTACCAATAAAAATACAATACTGATATACTTTGACATATAATGAATTTATTTATTGTTTCTTACTCGATTTGAAAATTGAAATTTTTTAAATAACAGTAAATTAAATAATATTAAACTGAATGCATATCCAAAATCCTCAATGGGGATGGTAAAAACACGGATACCCAAATTTTCATTGTCGTTGTACCATACTACTTCTTGTTCAATAAAGCTTCCGGTTAGTATCGCATTTACAAGTAAAAAAGGAATAAGGATTATTAAAAATGTAACATAAAACTGATTTATAGTTTTTGATTTATCAAAAAATGAAAGAATTATTGAAATAATCAACCACATAAAAATGTAACCAGTATAAATCTTATCGGTATTCAGTAAGACTATTATTGATAGCATAAAAATCAGAATAAAAGAAACTATCCGACTGTATTTATTGCTTAATTGAATAGATGGAAAGTAAAGAATAAATGATTCATGAATAAAAATACTTGCATAGGGAATCACTATAAAAAACAGCCATTCCTCGATAGGTAGATTGAAAAACAGAATGTTTGAATGATAACGCGCATTAAAACCCCACACCCCAATTTTAGTCAAATAAACGTCGCAAGCAATATAGACTGCAGCAACGAGCAATAATGATGGCAGTAAATAGTTCCACTTTTTATAAAATTGAAGCTTTTTATCGAAGCTCAAAATGAATGGAACCGCAATGGAAAATAGAAGTAACCCTGAATAAAGTGCCATGAATTAGTTTTTAAAGAAACGGAAGGGAAAGATTAATAAGCCAAAGTTTTTAAAATCGCTCACATTTTTTGGCCTGTGATGGGCTAAATGAGCTTTAAGAATTGCCTGTGTATATTTGTTATGATTTTTTCGCAAAAATGGAAGGTTAACCCGTTGATGAATTACAATATCGTGAATAGCAAAATAGGTTAATCCATATAAACTGATACCTATTCCAATAAAAACCAGCGAATAATAGGCGTAAAATAAACCCACCATAAGCAATATAATGGCTGGTATAGCATACACCAGAAAAAACAAATCATTCTTTTCAAAGCCTTGAAATTGCAAATCCTCCAAGGCCATCTTTTGTTTATCGTTAATATGATGATCTTTGTGCCATTTCCATAAAAAGCCATGCATAACATATTTGTGGTTCGACCAGGCCACAAATTCCATAAAAAAATAGGAT
>JAIFNJ010000090.1 GCA_020047835.1 Bacteroidota bacterium | reverse complement strand
GCTGCACTTGAAAGTGCTAGTAGCCCAAATGTTAGGGTTATTAATTTTAATTTTCTCATCTATATACAGTTTTGAAATTTACAATGGTGACAAAAATAGTAAATTAAAGGAATTGCTTGTTGGTGTTTTAAGTGTTGCATAATATTTCTGATGACAAAAGTTAGAAGTTAGAGGTTAGATTTTAGAAGTTGAAAGTCGGGAGTTCTAACCTAAAACTGAACTCTGTACAAAATTTTAAAATTACTAACTAATTTTACAATTTGTTTCTCTGGCAATTGGCTTTATAGGTAGCACGGTTGCCCCTTTCGTCGGTTGCCTCAATCAGTACTTCAAAAGTTCCCTCCTTCGGAGTATATTCATCCATTTCGTATTTATAAGAATCATTTTTCGGATCCCATTCAAATAAAACCCAGTTGCCATTGATTGATCCACGCAACTTTTTTATTCCACTCAAATTATCTGTTATGCTGAATTGAATGAAAGAAGTATTTGATAAATCCTTGCTTAATGATAATGCCCCTGCAGGGATAATCTTTGGAGGTATTGTATCTAAAGCTAAATAATAATTACCAAATTCACGGACCTGAGCGTAAACCATTCCATTCTTTTCAGCACCTCCCATTGGTGCCGGTTCTTTTTCGCCAGCTAGGGTAACCACTAATTTATCCTTAAATGTATCTACTATGGTATCGTAATTGATGCCAAGAGTAAACGATTCGTGAATGGGAGTGTACCGGTTATGAATTTTATATGTGTTAGAATAAACCCCGCTTGTTCTGCTAGTATCCAGACCAAATTCCATATTCAAGGTATCATATAGTGCTTCTTTAGGAATAGAGATTGAAATACCTGCGGTGTCGAATTGGAAACTTTTTTGCCATGGAATAATCCATTTACTTTTATTATTCCTGTAGGATGCTTTTTTTGCTTGATTGGCCTCTAAATAAAATGTCAATTCTGATTTGTTTAAATAAGCATCTACAGCCTGAATGGTAACTTTTGATACTCCTCTTCTATACAATTCAATGATTCCCCGGTTTATCTCTTTTTTATATATGGTTAGCTTGTTATTGGGATCGATAAATAACTTGTAAAGCTTCCGTTTTTTTTCAACACTTTCTTTGTAATCCATAAGGCTATTCACGTAGCGGGATTCAGCAAACGAAACCCCATCGAACTGCTCATGGAAATATAAGGTATCGTTCAAAAATATTTTTATCCAATATACACCGCATTGATTGGTTGATTCGTTCAAAAAATCGTCTACTTTTAATCCCAATCCAATGTTGCCAAAGGCTTGCAACGTATCACCCTGACTTAATTTGTAACGTCCGTTTACCTTTTTTAAGTTATAAAAATGACTTTCATTCTTGCGACTAACCCAGCTATTAGCATCTTGCGGATAAACATACAAGTAATCCATATCGGGAGCCAGATTATCTTTGATATCGTACCCTAAAAATAACCCATTTAAAGGAACCGAATTGACAGTTTGACGCACTTCAAAATGCAGATGCGGCCCGCCGCTGGAGCCAGAATTACCTGTCAAGGCAATAATATCGCCTTTGGAAACCGTTAATTCATCATTACTTGGATAAACATCCACCTCAAAACTTTCCCGTTGGTACTGTATCGCTTTTATATACTTTTCCAGTTGGATGTTAAATTCCTTTAGGTGGGCATAAACCGAAGTGTAGCCATCGGGATGTGTAATGTAAAGGCTTTTACCGTATCCGCCCGATGCAATTTTGATGCGTGAAATAAACCCATCCTTTACAGCATATACTTTAAAACCTTCCTTTCCCTGTGTTTTTATATCAATACCGGCATGAAAATGATCTGCCCGTAGTTCGCAATAATTACCCGATAAAAAAATAGGAATATCAACCGGAGCCCTCCATCCAAGGGTATCTAGTCGCAACTGTCCGAAAAGAGTTATATGTACCATTGTAAATAACAAAGTAACTATAGATGCTTTTTGTAATCGAAATGCCATAATTCAATAAAATCAATTCATTTTAAGGGTGCAAAAATAATAGAATATTAAAGGAATGTGGAAGAAAAATGTTTAGCATGTAAAACATTTTGCTTTGATTAACAGGGACAATTGGCTTATAAAAGATTGGATTTTAAGGCTAATCTCTTTTTTATTAGCAAAATAGCTAAAAAAAATAGTAAACAACTATTTGAAAAACCAAAGGATTATTCCTACATTTGCAGCCCTAAAATAGTTTAAACGTTAAAATTAAAAAGTATGTTAAACCATTATGAAACCGTTTTCATTGCTAATCCCGTTTTGTCTGCGCCACAGATGAAGGAAGCGGTTGAAAAATTCAAAGGAATTATCGTTGCAGGCGGCGGCGA
Organism: Bacteroidota bacterium; assembly: GCA_020047835.1. Taxonomy (GTDB): domain Bacteria; phylum Bacteroidota; class Bacteroidia; order Bacteroidales; family SZUA-534; genus GWE2-40-63. Next base: position 21,839 of record JAIFNJ010000090.1, on the reverse strand, counting down.
AATTGTACACGAAGAGGATTGGGGCTTGCGCAAACTAGCATATCCTATCCAAAAAAAATCAACTGGCTTTTATTACCTGGTTGAGTACCTAACTGGCGGTCAAGCAATTGACAAGATTGAGGTTGAATTCAAACGTGATGAGCGTATTATGCGTTTTCTTACGGTGCGTTTAAATAAATTCGCTGTAGCGTATGCTGAAAAGAAGAGGAGTTTAAAACAAGCTAAACAGGAGGAGAAATAAGCCATGGCACAAAATCAATCAGAAATCAGATATTTAACCCCACCGTCGGTTGAAATCAAGAAAAAGAAGTATTGCCGTTTCAAAAAGAACAAAATCAAATACATCGATTACAAAGATGGTGAGTTTTTGAAAAAATTCCTGAACGAGCAAGGAAAAGTTCTTCCTCGCCGGATTACCGGAACTTCATTGAAATATCAACGTAAAGTTTCTGTTGCTATCAAAAGGGCTCGGCACATTGCTTTGCTTCCTTATGTTACTGACTTGTTAAAATAATTGGGAGGACAAAAAATGGAGATTATATTAAAACAAGATATTCCTAGCTTAGGATACAAAAACGAAGTGGTTCGGGTAAAAGACGGATACGGAAGAAACTTCCTTATCCCTCAAGGTGTGGCTATTCTGGCTACCGAATCAGCTAAAAAAGTAATGGCCGAAAACTTGAGACAACGTGCTCACAAAGAAGAAAAAGTGAAGCAAGAAGCCTTAGGTTTGAAAGAAAAGATGACGGATGTTAAAATTACCATTGGTGCCAAAACCAGTACAACAGGTAAAATTTTTGGATCCGTAAATAACATCCAAATTTCAGAAGCTTTACAAAAAGCAGGTTACCAAATTGAGCGCAAAAACATTTTAGTTAAAGGTGACGGCATCAAAGAGATTGGCAGTTACGTGGCTAAAATTAAATTGCACAAAGAAGTGGAATTTGATTTACCATTCGAAGTTATTTCAGAATAATATTCAACTATTGCAACATAAAAAAGGCGCCTGATTAAGCGCCTTTTTTTATTCACAAACCCTTATGGCTATTGTTTCTATCTCAATTAATGCCCCCAAAGGAAGATTAGCCACTTCATAGGCCGCTCTTGCCGGTGGTTTTGTAGGATAATACCTAGCATACACTTCGTTCATGGCCGCAAAATCTTTAATATCTTTCAGCAATACAGTTGATTTTACCACATCGTCGAAAGTAAATTTTGCCTCATGGAGAATGGCTTGTATGTTTTTAAGTGCCTGCTCCGCTTGGGCTGTAATTCCTTCGGGCATTTTACCGGTTGCCGGATCAATAGGCAATTGTCCGGAAATATAAAGATGACCATTGAAATAAATTGCCTGGCTGTAAGGTCCAATTGCCTTTGGTGCCTTATCTGTAGCTATTACTCTTCTCATAATACAATACTTATTACGGATTATTTTAAAGTTTACCTAGGATTACAGTTTTCGTGAAGAAAGCTATTTATCTAATAAAATAGACCAAATCGAAAAGAATGCAAACGATGATTTCTTAAAAGTCTAAAAAAATTCTTAGTTGCTAATTCATTTCAATAAATTCGAAAGGCACTGAAACTAAGGTTGAATAGTCCTCACCTGATTCTCGCATATCTTCGTCAGATGTTCGATAATACCAATGGATTTTCACATCATGTCCTTTCTCTAACATATCTTCAAGGCGCACCAATAAACGAAGCAGGACTTTGGCCGAAGAAGAATTGTAATAATCGAGTTTGAAGGAAAAAATGGTTTCCTGATTCGGGTGCAGTTCATAGTTTTCTATCCAAGTAAAAATGGGGTCAAAAAAACCGATTACATTTTCAGGTCTCGATTTGCCAGAAAACTCAAAGATGCCATTTGCTTTATCTAGTAATACTCCGATGGTGGTTTCGGTTGCGTTCAATTTCAATGGATCCATAATCCAATTCTAATTTTAGAATTCAAATATAAGAAATATTATTATACATTAATATTAATAAATTTTGAGTAAATTATTTTACATCATTTACTACAATCTAATTTTTGAATAGAATGAATTCCACCCTACGGTTTTGAGCTTTAGCTGATTCTGTATTTTCAGGGAATAAGGGTTCAAGATTTCCTTTTCCTTCCGCGGATATCCTTTTTACATTAATATTTTGGCTGGTAAGATAGTTTTTTATAGCCTGAGCCCTGGCAATGGAGAGATCCAAGTTGTATTCAGCGGTTCCCACATTGTCGGTATGTCCAACCAGTTGCAACTGAATATCAAAGTATTGATTTAGTAATTTCACCAAATTATTCAATGCATCCACATATTCATTCCGCAGTTCAAATGAATTGAAATCGAATTGAATGTTCGACTGGATAAGAACTTGATTGTTTTCAATTTTATAAGTAATATATTCCGATTCCAAAAGTTCTTTTATCAAATCAGGTTCAATTATTGAAGCAAATGGGGTTTTATTACCGCTGCTTTTCAGGGAGCTTGAGCGAATAAAAACCCCTGAATCATAAATATTATCGCCCACATCGGCAATGGCCATTTTTAACCGATAGGGCTGGTAAGGAACTACCTTGGCTTTTGCCTCAAGGATTTGAGTCATTCCATCAAATTCAAATGAAAAGGACAACTCCACTTCTTTTAGATTGGTTTGATTTTGAATCCCCATCCAAGGAACGTTAGGCTGATAATAACCTGAATTTTTGAAGGCGTTTATATTATCAACTGTGATAGGCTCGCCTGTTGTTGGCAATATTGCAATGTTTACTGAATGTTCATAACCAGCACCTGAAATTAAGAATGCAAAAACATCATTTACCCCACGATTCACATATTCCGGATATTCCTCAGAGGCAAAGAAATACTCAAAAGAAATTTCATCGGTATTTGGATAAAACATTAGTTCCAGCATAGTAGCATCTGATGTATTGCTTCCGGCTATCCGATCTAAATCTTTATCTCCCGGTGTAAAACTCATGCTACTCATATTTCCCGATTCATTGGGTCCATCCACATTTTCAGCCAATCCGGTGCTGAGTACCAACCCTTTTGTTACTGGTAAAAATTTAGTGGCTGAATTAAATAAGCCCATCGATTTAGCAGAACCTGTGAACTTAACTTCTTCGATTTTTATTCCGCTGGCATTATCAAGTACTAATGTTTTAACTATTTCGCTTGAAGATAGGTCCGTTTTTACAATTATTTGACCACTTACCGTTGCAAGCCCATCAAACATTAATATTACAAATAGGAATAAAGCGGTAGTTTTAATTCTATTCCGCATGGGTTTCAAAATAGTTCCATAAACTATCATTTGGTACCGGAGCAACAATCCGTAGGGATGTTTTTTGCACCGGATGAATCATTTCAATGCTTCGGGCATGTAAGCTAATTCCGCCATCGGGATTGGATCGGGGAAAACCGTACTTTAAATCCCCTTTTATTGGGCAATCAATATGAGCTAATTGTGCTCGTATTTGGTGATGCCTCCCAGTAAGCAGTTCAATTTCGAGAAGAAAAAAATTATCGGATTTTGCAAGTTGGCGGTATTCTAGAATTGCGTGTTTAGCCCCATTAGTTTCCGATGAGCAAACAAAGGATTTATTTTTAGCCTCATCTTTCACTAAATAGTTTTCAAGCCGATCGGCAGGATTCCTGGGTTCATTTTTCACAATTGCCCAATAGATTTTTTTAATGGAATCTTTTTCCCGGAACATTTCATTCAAGCGGGTTAACGCTTTACTTGTTTTAGCAAATAGTATTACTCCACTGGTAGGGCGGTCGATGCGATGAGGTACACCTATAAAAACATTACCTGGTTTATTATACTTGGTTTTCAAATATTCTTTAACAAAATCCGACATAGGTGCATCACCGGTTTTATCGCCTTGTACAATGTCCGATACTTTTTTATTAATGGCAATAATGTGATTGTCCTCGTATAAAACGTCTATTTTTTGCATGCTTACTTGCTACAAGCTTTTAGTATTGTTCTTTTTCGTTTGGAAAATCTCGACTCCGAACATCTGCAATATAGTTTTTTACAGCCCCATCGATTTCGGAAGCCAAATTGTGATATCTACGCAAAAAGCGGGGCGAAAATTCCTGATTGATACCCAACATATCGTGTAAAACCAATACCTGGCCATCTACCCCACCCCCAGCGCCAATACCGATAACTGGAATTTTAACCATTTGTGAAACTTCTTCGGCCAATTTTGCCGGTATTTTTTCAATAACCATGGCAAAACATCCAAGTTCTTCCAGAAGTTTAGCATCTTCTTTGAGCCGTCGGGCTTCGTCTTCCTGTTTTGCACGAACCACATAAGTTCCAAATTTGTGGATGCTTTGCGGAGTTAAGCCTAAGTGCCCCATCACCGGAATTCCTGCCGATAAGATTCGGATGATGGATTCTTTCACTTCAATGCCTCCTTCCAGTTTTACGGCGTGGGCTCCCGTTTCTTTCATGATGCGGATTGATGAATTCAAGGCCTCTTTTGAATTTCCCTGGTAAGTACCAAAAGGTAAATCAACCACTACCAGTGCCCGTTTTACAGCTCTTACTACTGATGCTCCGTGGTAAATCATATTATCTAGGGTAATTGGCAAAGTAGTTTCAAAGCCTGCCATTACATTCGATGCCGAATCGCCAACCAGAATGATATCAATGCCGGCAGCATCCACTAATCGGGCCATACTGTAATCGTAGGCTGTTAACATGGCAATTTTTTCGCCATTAAATTTCATCTCACTCAAAATATGAGTGGTAATCACCTTAACTTCTTTATGAATTGACATGTTTAGTTTTTTAATGGTTAGAACCGCTAATGGAACAGCTTTAACTAATAAAAGCCTTTACTCGTATTAGTTAATTTTATTGACTTCCTTATTTTTAGCAAAATTGAACAAATTAATGGAAATCTAGATACGGTTTAATTAATATTTGATTTTTGGAATTAATTATTCTCAGGGTTTTTGAAGTTTTCCACTTTGTAAACGCAGTCTGAAAATTATAAAAAGCAGAATTACTATAATTCCAATGGCAATTCCAGCTGTGGTCTTCATTAATTTAGTGGTAAAAACCAATTGTTTTTTTAGTAGCAGTTTTTCGTTTTGAAGCGTTACAGAAGACGGATTTTTCTCAATATTGGGATTATTTTTAAAAACAGAATCGCGTAATTGAACATACTTTTGATAATATTCCAACGCTATTTTTGATTCGTTTTGCACGTAATAGAGTTCATATAGCGATTGGTAATTATCCATTTTAGTTAAATTTAAGCCAAGTTCCTGCGAAATAGCAAGACTTTGGGTAAAATGCTCCTGAGCCTTTCTATAACTTCCTAATTCGCGATATACACACCCTAAATTATTTAGTGATTGAGCCAATACAATTTTATCGTTTTCCAACACCTGAATATTATATGCCGTAGTAAAATAGGTCAGAGCTTGCTTGTAATCCTTTAGTTCCATATACAATTGACCAATAGCATTATTTAACTTTGAACTTTCAATTTTGTTTTCAACCTTATTGTTTGCTTCCAAGGCCTCATTGTAGCATTTTATTGCTGCATTATAATCCTTAAGCTTAAACAGCGAATATCCTTTAAGGTAATTAAGATTCACAATTGACGGCAGGTATTCCAGTGTATTGTAAATATTGTAAGCTAAATTATAACTATCATAAGCTTTTTGATACTCTTCCCACTGAAAATATATGGAACCAATGCTTGTAAGCAATTCGGCTTCGCGCATCGAGAATTGTAATTCCTGGAATATTTTCAAAGTTTGTTCGTAATACAGAAGGGCTTTTTTGTTATCACCTGAATTGAAATATACCAAACCAATCTTTTGCATCAGGTTGGCTATCTCGGCACGGTTTCCCAATCGCATGGTAAATTTTAATGCCTGCTGGTAGTATGCAAGTGCTTGTTCAAAATTTGACATGTTATAGTAACTATTCCCCAAATAATTCAATACCTGAGCCTGATCCTGAATATCATTGAGTTGCTCGGCCCATACTAAGGCTTCGCCTGCATACTGAATGGCACTTTGTATGGGCAACCCTTTTGTTTGTTCCAAAACGCTCATTAAATAATCAACTTTTTTATCCTTAGGTACCTTTGCTAATTCGCTCATTAAACTGTCGCCCGGTTGAATGATAGCATTTACCTTATTAACAGAGAGTATGCTTAACCAAAATAATATGAAATAAAAACCCAATTGCGAAAAATGCTTCATTCTACTGTATATTAACTATTTATGTTCTATTAAACCAATACCTTATTGGGATCAATTATTTTTATGTTATTTGAATTCCAACTACCAACACATCATCAATCTGGCGGGTTGATCCTTTCCATTGGTCGAACCTTGCTTCAATTTCTTTGTGCTGTATTTCAATATCCATAGCGTGAATATCCACCAATATTTGTTTAAAATTACGGGTAAACATTTTCCTTCCTTTATCTCCTCCAAATTGATCATAAAACCCATCAGAAAATATATAAAGCATGTCATTTTTGATTAAATCGATAGAATGATTCGTAAAATTATCTTCAACTAATAAATGAACCCCAATGGGCATCCTATCACCATCATATTCAATTAGTTCATCGTTCCGTATTAGGTACAATGGATTATTGGCACCAGCAAATTGCAGTTTATTGTTATCGTAATCGATAATACAAAGTGCACAATCCATACCATCGGTAGTACTTTCAATATAATCCGCCGTTTGATGTAGGGCATATTTTACCTTTTCACGCAGTTTATTTAGAATATCCGCCGCATCGGTAAAATTACCCTTATCAATAATTTCGGTTAACAGCGATGTACCCAACATGCTCATAAAAGCTCCTGGAACTCCATGTCCAGTACAATCAACAACTGTTACCACTGATTTATTATTCACTTTGCGCATCCAATAAAAATCGCCGCTTACAATATCTCTTGGACGGAACATGATAAAATACTTATTCAATACCTGATTTATCAATGATTCAGGTGGTAAAACGGCAGCTTGTATCCGGCTGGCATATTCAATGCTATCAGTAATTTTTTGTTTTTGCTCCGTTATTTGATCGCGCTGCCTTTCAGCAATGTCGCGTTGTTTGGTTATTTCGTTTTTTTGGTCTTCAATGGCATCGCGCTGAGCCGATATCTCTTCTTTTTGTTGAATAATCTCTTGATTTTTAAGAGCCAGTAATTCATTAGCATGGGTTACTCTTTTGTTTTGCTGGACAATTAGCAGCGAGAAAATAGAAATCAAAATAAGAATCGAAACACCAGTAAATATTAAGTTTCGTTGTCTCTTGTTTTTATCTTTTTGCTGAACCAATTGAATGTTAGTTTTTTGCAGTTCTCGTTCCTTTTTTTCACTTTCATAGCGTATTTGCATATCCGCAATTTTCTTGATGCTTTCTCCACTCATCATTTTATCCTTAATTTTTGAATATTCTTCAAAATAAGAATAAGCTAATTCAAATTCTTTTTTACCGGCATGAGCTTTAGCCAAAGCATACAATACATCTTTTTCTAAGTCTTGAAACTTTAGCTCACGGGAAATGATTAAGGCATTATTAAACAATACAATAGCTTCGCTATGTTTATTCTTTCCAACATAAATACTTCCAAGGTTTAATGATGAATTTGCCACTCCACTCCTATCATTGATTTCGGTTCGCATTTCAAGAGCCATTTTAAAATACTGCACAGCCAAATCGTCTTCTTTAAACACTTTATGCAAGGTTCCAATATTATTTAGCATCGATGCCGCATTTTTCTGATCACCCAATTCTTTATAAATAGTTAATCCTTTTTGATACTCCATCAAGGCACTGTCGCGTTCTCCTAAACTACGATAAACCAAAGCTAGATTGGTATGTGAACGGGCCACATATTTTGGATCACCTACCTGATCACGCATGGAAAACGAGCGTCTGTAAACTTCTAATGCTTTCCGATAATCGCCGGATTGCCAATAAACACCTCCAATAAAATTCAATGCATCAGCTTCTAAAAACCGATCACCCATTTGTTGATATTCTTTCAGCGATAATTCATAATATTCCAACGCTTTTTCGTAATTGCCTAAATCTTTATATATCAATCCAATATTATTCATTGTGGAAGCAATCACTTTTTTATCACCCGTTTGTTCCCGCATTTCAAGTGCCTGCAAATAGTTTTCCAATGCTTTTTTATACTCTTTATTTTGCCAGTAAACTCCTCCCAGGTTATTGTAATTAGAGGCTAACTGGTCAAATTGATTGGTTTCCTTCAATAAAGCAATGGATTGTTCCAAAAAATTGACCGCTTTAGTAAAATTGTTTTGGTTTTTATATAAGGTAGCTAAATTGTTTAGGGTTGAAGCAATCCCTAATGTATCTGTCATTGATTCACGCATGATCAATGCTTTTTTATAATATATTTCTGCAGAATCGGGTGTGTTCCGATTCAAGTATACATTTCCAATATGGTTTAAGGTGGTGGCTATTTCCGATTTGCTATCTTCCTGATACCAAACTCCTAAGGCTCGATAATAGTATTCAAGCGAAGTATTATAATCGCCAAGGCTCTGGCTGGCCAAACCTAAATTATTTAGTATCCGGGCTTTATCATCTCTTTTACCTTGTTGTTCGCGAATCTGAAGTGCCAAGGTATAATATTGAATGGCTTGCTCATAATCGTTCTTGCGCCAAAAAGCAGTACCAAGGTAATTGTAAGTTTCAGCTTGACCCTCCTGCTCGGCAAGACTTTCAAAGATATCCAATGCTTTGTAATGAAAGTCAATAGCTTCATCGAGTTTACCGGCTTCCCTATATTTTAATCCAATTCCGTTTAATAAACTGGCTTCTTCGGGTTTAGTTTTGGCTTTTTTAAGTTTTGATTCCAATTGCTTTATATCTTGAGCATTAGCTACTTGAAACAAGTGTAAACTAAACAGGAGAATTAAGCATTTTGCCAATTGCATGAGTGATATTGTTTTGGATTTCATCATGCCATAAATTTACTAATTATTCGCTATTTACAAACCTTTTTTTCCTTAGGCAGGCCAAAAGCGGTCAATTTCAAGTATCACTTGGATTCTAATTTTTGAGGAAGCCGAAGAATTGGTGTAAGTAATGCCCTGTTTTATATGATATTACTAGGGTAGTTCCAAAATCTATTCCTGAATATTTTTTACTAAACCTGTTACGGCTCCTTGGGCTAACTTAATACTTATTAAATCGTTAGGAGCTAATTGACTGGATGATTTAATTGCTTTTCCTTGTTTGCTGACAATGGAATATCCGCGATCTAAAATATTTTGAGGATTGGCCCATTCCAAAATATCATGTAAATATTCCAAGTGTTTATCCTCCTCTTTAATACCATGATTAATTCCCTTTATCAATCTTTTTTGTTGCTGGTTGCATTGGTCCAATTTTAGTTCCAAACCCTTCTTCACTAAAAATTGCAGGGCAACAGAATATTTTTCCAGATTCTTAAAATGATTGTTTTGAAATTTTAGCACTCCATACTCAATTTTTGAATTCGCACGCATTAATGCCTGTTGGTGGTAATGCCATGATTCAATAAATCCGGATTGCAACCGCTTTGATTGCCCTTCCAAATCCATGGTTTTATTTTGAATAAGCTGTTGTACCAAATCATTTACATACATCAGATTATCATCGAGTTGACCATTAAATTCAGATACCGTATCTATCAAAAAACCAGCTATGGCAGTTGGAGTTTTCAATCGGGTATGAGCCACCATATCGGCAATGGAATCATCCCGCTCATGTCCAATTCCAGTAAGTACTGGCAAGGGAAATTGAGTTATATAATAGGCTAAACTATAATCATCAAAACAACCCAAATCGCTTTTAGAACCACCGCCACGCAACAAAGCTACCACATCAAACTTTTCAATGGAAAGATAAATCCGCTCAAAAGCATCAATAATTGATTGAGGCGCTTGCTCACCCTGCATCACTGCTGGGAAAAGCTCGGTATAAAAACCAAATCCAAACGGATTATTGGTTAATTCATCACAAAAATCACCATAACCGGCTGCTGTTTCCGACGAAATTACGGCAATCCGCTGGGGTACCAATGCCAAGGTGTGCAATCGGTTCATATCAAATACACCATCGTCCTTCAATTGTTGAATCACTTTGGATCTTTTCAAGGCAATTTCGCCCACGGTATATTGCGGATCAATATCAATGATATTCAAGCTGAACCCATACAACTCGTGAAATTCAACGGTAGTTTTTACCAGCACTTTCAAACCTGCATGTAACGATTCATTGGTGGTGGTTTCAAAATAAGGTTGTATCATCCGGTAGGCAAATGACCAAATAGTAGCGCGGGTTTTAGCCAATATTTTATCGCCATTGGACTCTTTTTCAATAAGTTCTAAATAGCAATGTCCATTTCGGTTCACATTCATCTCGCTGATTTCAGCTACCACCCATACCGGAAAAGGGAATTGGTTTTTTAGGGCTGCTTTTGCTGCGCTGGCTAATTGCGATAAGCTGATGGACTCAATGCTCATTTATCTTTTAGAATTAATTGCGTGCTTAGTTTATCTTTTGTGGTAAGCGTTACTAAATAAACTCCTGCCTGTAATTTCGACAATCCTACCATCCGAAAAGAGTTGACAGTGGTATTCTCTACAAATAAAGTTTCTTTATATACTATAGAACCTGAAATATCACTGATACTAATTGTTATATTTTGGTTTTCAACTACATAAGCATCTATTTGCAAGTAATCAAAAAACGGATTTGGAAATAACGTGAGTATTTGATCGGTAGAATAATCATCAATATTAGAATTTGAACCAGTTGAAAATGCCTTTGCAAAATCAGGAATGCCATATCCAAAATCGTTATCTGGTGCACTTGTATTGCTGGCCGTTTGACGAATTAATTTTAGTAATTCCTGATTGGATAATTCTGGTAAGGATTGCCATAAACAAGCTACCATACCTGCCACGAGCGGACAGGAAAATGAGGTTCCACTGCCTCGTCCCACAACACCGTTGGCATAAATAAGAGTAGTTTCCATTCCCTGAGCAGTAACATCGGGTTTTACCCTGCCATCGGACGATGGGCCACTGCTGCTAAAATAAGCGAGATTTTTTAAGGAGTCAACCGCCCCAATTCCCAAAACATGCTCTCCATCGCTGGGAGCAGTTAAGAAGAACCAAGGATCGCTTCGCGAATTTCCGGCACTATTTACCACAAAAATACCTTTGGTAAATGCTTTCTCTGCACCTTTAGTTACACGTGTTGTTTTTCCGTCCATATCCTGATAGCTATAGTTCATGCTGAGGTCATCGAATTCGCTGTATCCAAGCGATGAGGTAATAACATCAATACCTGCACTATCGGCAAACTCGGCAGCTGCAATCCAGTTTTCTTCTTCAATAGGAAATTCAGAATTAACATCTTCCGACCGCAACAACCAAAAGGAGGCTCTGGGCGCTGAACCCAACATTTGGCCGGGAAGGTTCCCACTAATTATCGACAGGACATTCATGCCGTGGGTATGGTCTTCAAATACCATGGAATCGCCGGTCACAAAATCCCAGGTACCCAAAATTCGATTGTTTTGAAAAAGGCTATCAAAACATTCCAGTTGATTTACCTTAAAAAATCCTCCATCAATAACCGCAATGTGCAATCCTTGTCCTAAATATCCCTGATTGTGCAAAAGCTGTGCATTGCACATGGTTATCTGATTCATCGATGCTCCATAATCCACAAATACCGGAATTTCACTTTGGGCTTCATCGTCCCATTTTGATTGGGCTAACCCGCTTTTATTTAATGTAGTTCCATATATTTTGGTAACTTTTTTAACAAACGAAATCGGTTCCACTTTTGAAGGAAAACTCACATCGTTAGTAAAAAACACGGCAGAATTAAACCACCGGGAAGTAACGTGCAACTTGGCATTAAAGCTCAATAGGCTGTCGCAGTATTTTTTATTTACCGGAAAGTCTTCATCCGTTATTAACACCTTATGTTTTGCTCGTCGCTGAATGGCCCGTTCCGATAAAAATGCTTCCGGATGGCTGGTTTGGTATGTAGTTCCTGATTTATCGGTAAATTCAACCAAATAGCCATAATTGTAATTTTGCGAGAACCCCGTAATAAACAAGAAAAAGAAAACCACTAACAATAAAAGTTTATTTGTTGCCATAGCCAATTAGTTTTTGGTGATAGATCATTCCTTTGGTAATACGCTCCTCAATAGGTACCGTTTGGTCAACATCCTTAGAATACACATCGGTTTGCACTTTCTCAATAAGTCCAATTCCAACCGCAAATTTTTCCTCAAAATATATTTTATCAATAGCTGATGATTTTTCTTTCTGAACAACTGTCAAAACCGAATCAAACAACAGATTATTCATTGAATAAGGTGTATCGATGGTTTTAATTTTATAATTGTATTTATTCAATGTATCAAGACGGTTGTATCGATTACCATTCCATTCTTTATTTAACTGAACCGGAAAATTCAACTTTACGTACCTAATATTTTCCTCTACCTGGATTGCTTCTTGATTTAAAATACTGGACTGCCAAACCGATAAAATATTCCACGATTGATTTGGTGCTATTTTGGTGAACCGTTCCAATTTCATCACGGAATCATAGGAGGCACCTAAAGTCCAGCCAGCCCATCGCTCCAACAAATAATAACGGGAGGTATCAAACACATTCGAGGGTTTATCAATCACAATAGTAGTAACTTCAAATTCGCGCCATGCTCCGCTATCCATCGGGAAATAGCTGTAATTGTAAACTACAGGTATTGGCTCCAAATCCGTTTCCTGACATGCGCTCCAAAAGAGCATCAGGAATGATATAAAAAAAAGTTTCTTTATCATTTGGTAAAGATATAAAAATCCTGTGGCCTATGGAACATCATTTGAATTAGTCTTTTTCAATTACATCAACCTTTTTATTTAAAAAAGTACTCAGGCCAAGGTATAAAAAAACTGCGGCAAGAAGTACAAATATAAATACTACCCATTCTTGAGTTATCCAGCCAATGGAATGGGTATATGTGGGAATAGCACCCATAAACAAAGCCAGAGTTGTTATACCAAAGGCAAATCCTGCCCGGCCGGGTAAAGCATTTGAAATAGCTACCAAAGTTATGGGCATAGTAAAGTTAAATACAAAGATACCTACCAACCCAAAAATAGGATATGTGGCTCCAAATGCCAATAAAGGAGCTGCAAGTAACAAACCCGATAAACCTGTTTTAATCCAGCCAAACCGGTCAGCCAAAATACCCCCAAATACCTTTCCAAAGGCTATTGATGCCGTTAATAGTATCAACAGATAAGGGTTTGATTTCCATGGAAATGAGATTGTCAATCCAATTAGTGATCTTATGGAAATGGATAGCACCAAAAATAGGATGATTAGTAAAATATAGTTTACAGCTTGTTTCGAAACTTTTGCCTCTGAAAGTGTGGGCACTTTTGTAATCAATAACAAACCAATCATAAGCACTAATAAAATTGGAAAAAGCAATATATTAAAAACTATATGAGTCACAGAAAGATATATACCTAAAGCCAAGCCAATCCCTCCGGGGGCTACAAAAATTGCAGGATAGATAGCCTTTTTACTATCAATAGTTAAGGCTATCTTCCCCCCACCCACATGGAACAGCGCATTCCCTAAACCTGCTAAAATTACTGCAGCCATTGGAGTAATGAAAAAAATATAAGCCCCTATAATAAAAACCAAACCAAGAATAGTCGCAATTTTAGGGTAGCAATAGTTATCCAACAACAAACCTAATGGCATTTGTAACCCAAAAGCAAGAGCATTGTAAAATATAATATACAGCCACATATCATGTTGCACATCAATAGCACCCATAACCAAAAAAGCACATGAGGCATCAACTAAAGCATGACTTAAGCCGTAAACCAAAAGAAAATATGCCACTACAAAAGGTTTATTATTTTTAGTACTTTCAAGTAGTTTTACCATACACATTATACCATCACATCCAAAGCCAGAGTAACCAACTAATGGTAATTAAATCGTTTAAACAGTTTACTTAAAATCTATATTTTACAAGCATGGAAATTGGTCCAAATTGCAATATTTATTTATCAATATAAGTGCAACATTTTTACATCTTAGTTATTAATAATCCAATTAAGAATGAGGTCATATTACAAGTAAAAGAAATAATAAATGCCTTTTTATAGCTTATTCGCAGCAATCCCAAAACAATTACTGATTCCAATAATACAGCTGAAGCTTCGCTAACAATTACATAAAATAATTCTGAATGAACGAACATTGGAAGTATAAACCACAAATAAGGTAAAGTTGAAAATGATGCCAGGATGCCAGTTAGTACTAAAAGCCATTTTTTAATGTGTATTGACTTATAAACCAGCTTGAATAGAAGAAATAATACAGAGGTTTCAATAAAAATAGTTAACAACAATGCTTTTAAAAAGCTAAACTCATAAACCATCCGATTGAGCCTTAATCAATGAATATTTTTTTTGTTTCAATAGCCTCGCCCATTGTAATTGTAACAAAATAGATCCCTTTTGATAGATTTTCCACAGGTATTGAATAATTAATCAATTTCTCCGATTTATTTGTATTTAAAATGCTAACAACTTTCCCATCACTGGAATGCATTTTTACTGAAACAATCCCTTGATAATTGTTATTTAATTTGACATAAAAATTCTTTTTAACAGGGTTTGGATATAACTCAATGGCTGAATTATTTTGATTTGAAGGAACCTTTAAAATTAATTTTTTAGATAGCAAGGTGCTATCACCTTCATAGGTATAGGTAATTATTGAATCCAATTTTCCATTATTAAATTTATTCACTTCCATCCACTTATAGAGCACCATTGAAGTCTCGGTAAAACCTACTATTCTGTAAAACTGATTTATGGATGAAATTGGACTTGAATTAGGCAAATATTCTCCATTGCATTCAATTTGAATATTCGACTTTATGGCATGATCATCCTTCAACCAATTAATTATTGTGATGTCTCTATCTGATAAATAGGAATTCTCCACTGCGAAGATATGGAGCGCGTTATACTTATACCCTTTTTTCAAACAATCAGTAGAAGTTATAAGATAGGCCGGAATTGACATTGGTTCAGCTACATAACCTATCAATGATATATCAGAATAATCGCTTAAGTTGGTAATTTTAACACATTTATCAACATAATGAGAGTTATCAGGAATCACATCGCAATACACAATTTGTATAACTAGTAAAAGTGAAATTAAGAAGAATAGTTTTAAAGTTTTCATAATTTGATGTTGTTAATAATTTGATAATCAATTTATATTGCTGTATCCAAGTGGTAAACTATCCGTTAATTTTCAAAACAATCAATTCTGAACATCCACCATAGCTTTGATTATTTTATTCTTTTGATAATGAATAGTTTGCATCTTTTGATTACGGTTATCCAAAGGTAATTATTTTCAACTGTTAAAACAAAAATAAACATTCCCTTATCAATAAAATTATTCAATGCCTATTTCCAAATAAAAAAACTGTTACCTCCCGTCTTACTTTTATCAGATAAAATTGAATGCTTCGTTTTCTAATCAAATTATTTTGAATCGCTTGTTAAAACCCAATCTTTTTGTACTTTTAGAGGACAAATTCCCCCATTTGCGTTAAACTTATAATAGCCGTTTTATGATTATTTCGTTAGAATGCTATTGCCCTACTCATTGGGGGCAGGTATTGAATGTAACTGGGTCCCATAGCGCATTGGGAAGTTGGAAAACCGAAGATGCATTATCCATGCAATGCATTGCTCCCAATAAATGGAAAATTGAATTAGAGGTTTCTAACGAGGACCGTCTCTCTTTTTCATACAAATATTTCTTAAAAAAAGATGGAAGCCATTCGTTAGTTTGGGAACATGGAAAAAACAGAGAGTTTTCAATTACATCGGCCCGTTACGCCAGCTATCATATCAAAGACCTTTGGTCGGGTGGCAATAATGTGCAATTTTCATGGACTACATCTGCTTTTACCGACGTAATATTTCGAAGAGATAAAACACAGGAAAAAAAATTCGCGCTTCCGGCCAAAGCCACGCGCGCAGTATCATTTACAATTACTGCCCCACGAATTACAAAAAACCAGTTTTTGGCAATTATTGGCAATTGCACCGAACTGGGAAATTGGGAAACAAAAAATGCATTGCCATTAACCGGTTCCGATTTTCCTTTATGGAAAGCTGCAATCAATGCAAAAAATGTCCCAGCCATATTGGATTATAAATATATAATTGTTGACCGGAACAATCCGGAACAAGTTATTTGGGAAGCAGGCAACAACCGATTGGCTTTACTCGATAAGAAAGAAGACGAAGGATTGTATCAAATAAACGAAGGATTGTTCCGTTTTCCAGATAACCATTTGAAAGGTGCTGGTGTTAGCTTACCTGTATTCTCAATCCGTACAAAAGATAGTTTTGGGGTTGGGGAATTTACCGATTTGAAAAAGGTGGTTGACTGGGCCTCCAAAACCGGACTAAAAATGATTCAGGTACTCCCTGTGAATGATACCCAATCAACCCAATCATTTCTCGATTCTTATCCGTACAAAGCCATTTCGGTCTTTGCCTTGCATCCGCTTTTCCTAAATATCTTCAAATCCGGCAAAATTAAAGATGAAGCACTTTTTGACGATTATCAAAAGTTGCAGAAGGAATTGAATGAAAAGCCCAGTGTTGATTATGAATTAATTGTAAGAGCGAAATTGAATTACTGCAAATTGTTGTTTGCTGAAAAGAAAAAAAGCTTTTTAAAAAGCGACAGCTTCTTAACTTTTTTCAAAAATAATTCATCGTGGCTAATTCCTTATGCAGCATTTTCATACCTGCGCGATACCAATGGAACCAGCGATTTCAGCAAGTGGGGCGATTTTAAAGAATACAATCCATCAAAAATTAAAAAATTAACAGATGAAAAGTCGGAAACATATGATGATATAGCTTTCTGGTATTTTATTCAGTATCACTTAGACCAGCAGTTAAAAGAAGCCAGCGAATACGGGCGTGATCATGGAATAATTTTAAAAGGAGATATCCCAATTGGTATAAGTCGCTACAGTGCCGATGCCTGGTATGAACCCAAACTATATCACTTTGATGGACAAGCCGGTGCACCACCCGACGATTTTTCGGCTGATGGACAAAACTGGGGATTTCCTACCTATAATTGGGAAGAGATGGCAAAAGACCAGTATCAATGGTGGCGAAACCGATTGTCGAAAATGGCTGAATACTTTGATGCATACCGGATTGATCATATTTTAGGATTTTTCCGTATTTGGGAAATTCCCATTGATGCGGTGCAAGGAATCTTAGGGCATTTCAGGCCAGCTTTGCCCCTATCGCACAGCGAATTGAATTCAAAAGGTATATGGGCAGATACCCATCGTTTTTGCAATCCTTACATCCGTGGTCATTTTTTGCAACAAATTTTTAAGGAATATACCGATGAAGTCAGACTAATTTATCTCAATGAATTGGAATACAATATTTATGAATTGAAACCAGATTTTGCCAATCAACAATTGATTTATCATCATTTTGTAAAAACCGGCGGCCCTGAGGACTTATCGGAAAAAGATAGCACTATTATGTGGGGCTTAATTAAACTGGCCGCAGAGGTATTGCTTTTGCCTGATAAAGATAAACCCGATCATTTTCACCCACGCATTTCCATGCATTCAACTTATTCTTATCAGGAGTTAGATAGTTACCTAAAAGACAAGCTCAATAGCATTTACATCGACTATTTTTATCACCGCCACGAACAGTTTTGGAAACACCAGGCCATTGCCAAACTGCCTGCATTGGTAAGTGCAACTAACATGCTTATTTGTGGCGAAGATTTGGGCATGATTCCGGCCACTGTGCCTGAAGTTATGAACCAGTTCGATATTCTGAGTTTAGAGATTCAACGGATGCCCAAGAATCCAAAAAAGCAGTTTGCCCATCCGGCTGATGCACCCTATCTTTCAGTTTGCACTACTTCAACGCACGATATGGCTACCATCCGTGGATGGTGGGAAGAGAACCGGGCTGCCACTCAACTTTTTTATAACCAACAATTAGGAAAATGGGGCGAAATGCCATACTTTGCTGAACCTTGGGTTTGTAAAGAAATAATTGTACAACACCTTCATTCGCCAGCAATGTGGACCGTTTTCCCTATTCAGGATTTATTGGCGATGGATGAAAAATTGCGTTCCATAGACACCCATGGAGAACGCATCAATGAACCGGCAAATCCAAGACATTATTGGAAATACCGAATGCATCTGAGCATGGAACAACTACAAAAAGCCACTGATTTTAATAAATTGTTAAAAATCCTGGTTAAAGAATCAGGACGAACTATTGAATAACTAATGCATTATACCTGATTTTACAAATGACGGAACCGGAAGGCCATCCGTCATTTGTTTTTCTAATTTTGCCTTTTTGTTGAATCCTTTTAACGAATAATTCATTGGAATGGGTCAACACTTCAATCTTCTTGCTACTTTTGAAAAAAAAAAAAAATAAAAGTCAAATGCGACTTTATAAATTGAATACTTATTAAAAAAAAACTAGTATGAAAACGGCATTTTCATTATTCTTTTTTACTGTTATCACGTTACAAATATATTCTCAAAACGTTGGTCAGGAAGGTGACACATTAGTTAATTATACCGATATCAATGGTAACAAACAAGGATATTGGAAAAAAACCTATCAAAACAACAACCCTAAGTTTGAAGCCTATTTTATTGATAACAAACCGGTAGGCGAGCTGAAACGATGGGATAATTATGGAAATTTGTTTGCCGTATTGACCTATGATAAAAATGGAGAATCGGCTCAAGCAATTATGTATCATCGAAATGGTAAAGTGGCTGCAACAGGCAAGTATTTTGGCCAAATAAAAGACAGCATTTGGTTGTATTATTCCGATAATAATAAGTGCTATTTACAAGAATCGTATAAAAAAGGAAAAAAACACGGTGCCTTTAAAAACTTTACTTCTGAAGGCAAATTATTGGAAGAAACCCATTGGACCGACAGTGTTAAAAATGGACCATGGAGGAAATATTATTCCGATGGCTCATTGATGTGGGAATCGACCTATATAAATGGAAAACTAGAGGGCGATGCCAAATCCTACTTTGAAGATGGAAAAGTATATAAAGAAGGGAAATTCATCAACGATTTAATGGAAGGAGCCTGGTTTAAATACAATGAAAACGGAGGTTTGGAAAAAGTATATCAATATAAAAAAGGTGTTTCACCAGAAGCGGATCAGGAAAGCGATGACTTAATGCGCGAATTGATTGAAAATAAAGATAAAATTGAAGGTCCTCAAGATAACAACGACATTGATTGGCTCCGCGGAGGAAGATAACAATTAAAATTTGCATTTATCAATTAGTAATTACTAAGTGGAGTTGCCAAATTAACATTTCAAGTGATGCGTTGTTATTTCCCCGATAGATAATTGAATACAAATAAATTTTTAATGAGTAAAGGAAGAGTTTTAATGGCCATGAGTGGTGGGATTGATAGTACCGTAGCGGCCATGTTATTGATAGATCAAGGGTATGAATTGGAAGGAGTTACCTTCCGTAGTTGGGATAATATTTCAAAAGCATGCATGGATAAAGAAACGGGTTGTTGCAACGTGGATGCTATATTTGAAGCCAAAGCCATTGCCGACCAGTTTGGATTTCCCCATCAGATATTAGATATCCGCAAACATTTTGAAAGTACCGTAATTGCGAATTTTGTAAGTGAATATTTAGCCGGACGAACACCAAATCCTTGTGTGGTTTGCAATTCA
This sequence comes from Bacteroidota bacterium, assembly GCA_020047835.1. Classification (GTDB taxonomy): domain Bacteria; phylum Bacteroidota; class Bacteroidia; order Bacteroidales; family SZUA-534; genus GWE2-40-63. The sequence continues at coordinate 1,933 of JAIFNJ010000090.1, read as the reverse complement.
GATATAAAATGGGGCGAAATAATTAAAAAAGCCGATGAACTAAATTGTGAATTTATTGCCACCGGACATTATGCTCAGGTAATTGAAGAAAATGGTCGGTATTTTATAAAAAAAGGGAAAGATACGACAAAAGATCAATCGTATTTTTTGTGGAGTCTAACCCAAGAGAATCTTAAAAGAACCCTATTCCCTTTGGGTGAATTGCTAAAAACTGAAGTTAGGGAAATAGCTTTTAACAAAGGATACGAAAAATTATCGAAAAAACGCGAATCGCAGGAGATATGCTTTATTCCCGATAACGATTACCGCCGGTTTCTACGGGAGCGGGTTCCTGATTTTGAAACCCGGTTTGGCCCTGGCGAATTTGTTGATACGGCAGGTAAAGTAGTTGGAAAACACAAAGGATATCCGAATTATACCATTGGTCAACGCAAAGGACTAGAAATAGCATTAGGACAGCCAATGTATGTTACTCAAATTATTCCACGCACCAATACAGTGGTTCTGGGAACGCGCGATGAATTGCACAGCAAACTATTTTATGTTGAAAAATTCAATCTGATGCGTTTTCAGGATATTAATACGGAAGTAGAAGTACTGGCAAAAATACGGTATCGCAGTCCAGGAGGTATGGCCCGCATGACCCTCGAAGGGAAATTGCTTAGAGTTGAATATTATAATCCCATTGATTCCATTACTCCCGGACAATCAGCTGTTTTTTATCAGGATGATTGCTTGGTTGGCGGCGGCGTGATTGAGCGAGTGGGTTAAAATGTAATATTGGAAAAATGCCAACCTACCTTAGGCTGGGATTATTGGAAAGATGAAAATGAAATAATTCTCATCTTTCCATGAAATTATCCAAATGTTACTTTGAGATGGCCATAATCCTACGAATCCAGTTCAATTTATCACTGGTGTAAGGTGGGTATTTAAACAGAGGCTCAAAGCTAAAGCCCTTTTTCAGGATGCTTTTTTTATGAGAAAAACAATCGAACCCAAATTTACCGTGGTAGTTGCCCATGCCCGAATGGCCCACACCACCAAATGGCAAATAACTGTTTGCCAAATGCATTACGGTATCGTTGATACAGCCTCCGCCAAACGAAAGGTTATTCAATACAAAGTCGCTGTTATTTTCATTTTTAGTAAAAACATACAATGCTAATGGTTTTTCAAATTTTTTAACCGCTGCAACAGCCTGTTCCGCATCGGTAAATGAAATTACTGGCAGAATGGGTCCAAAAATTTCATCCTGCATTACCACATCCTCAAAATTTACGTTTCTCAGAATGGTAGGTTCAATAAACAAGCTTTCGCGATTAGTTTTACCACCGCAATATATTTTTTCAGCATTTATAAGTGTAACCAACCGATCAAAATTACGGGCATTGATAATTCGCACGTAGCTTTCGCTTTGGCTAGCATCTAATCCAAAAAACTGAAGGATATATTCTTTCATTTTCAATAACAAAGCTTCTTCAACACTTTTATGCACCATTAAATAATCTGGTGCTACACATGTTTGACCTGCATTTAGGAATTTACCCCAAACTAATCGGCGTGCAGTAACATCTAAATTGGTATCTGGAAATACAAAAGCCGGGCTTTTTCCACCCAATTCAAGCGTAACAGGGGTTAGCTGCTTTGCTGCAGCCTGATAAACCAATTTCCCTACTGGAGTACTACCGGTAAAAAATATTTTATCGAATTTTTGCTCCAATAATTCGGTAGTTTCGACTACTCCTCCCTCCTGCACATATAAATATTCTGAGTCGAACGAATTGTTTAATATCTGAGCCATTGCTTTTGAAGTGTTAGCCGCCAATTCACTGGGCTTAATAATAACCGTATTTCCAGCAGCTATTGCTGATACAGCCGGAACTAACGAAAGCTGATACGGATAATTCCAGGCTCCAATTACCAGCACTGA
>JAIFNJ010000028.1 GCA_020047835.1 Bacteroidota bacterium | reverse complement strand
TGGAATGACCGATTTATATGCCCTCGATTTATACAAACTCATAAAAGGAATTGGGGTATAACATATTTTCTATCTTTACGATACAAAAATAACAGACCATGATAACACACAACACGCACAAAATGAAACAGTTTTTTGTTTTAATTCTTATTGTTTTTGTAGCCTCATGTACGCCAAAAGAGAACCCATTGGTTGATTTGTATGGCAATCCCGTTGCAAAACAGAAGATTTATTCTCTTCAACATAGCCCAACTGACTCTGTGCTAAACTATTGTTTTTATTTGCCAAATTCATATAATGGAAAGGACCCGTTGCCGGTTCTCTTTTTTTTCGATCCGCATGGCGATGGAAACTTACCATTGAAAAACTACCAATCAGTAGCCGACAAATACGGCTATATCTTGGTTGGTAGCAACAACGTTAAAAATGGATTGTCGGGAACTTATGCTTTTTCCGTTTTTCAGCAATTGCTTAATGAAACGCAATCGCGGTTTTTAATTGATAACAAACGGATTTTTACTTCCGGCTTTTCCGGTGGAGCCAAATTGGCTATTATTTTTGCACAACAACTTCCGCAAATTGCAGGTGTAATTGCCTGCGGAGCAAGTATTCCAATAAGCGTGGATGAGTTGCCCAAATTTTATTATATCAACATAATTGGAACTTCGGACTTTAACTATTTAGAAGTTCAACAGACTAATTCAGCTTTTGAACAAAAAGGAATGAATTACTCGTCAATTGCTTTTAACGGCACGCATGAATGGCCTCCTATAGCTGAATTTGATTTGTCGGTTACTGGTTTGGAAATTTACTGCATGAAAACCAACCGATGTGCTAAAAATGAAAAGTGGCTGGAGTCCGTTTGGAACCAAATGCAGGACAGTATTAAAAACAAGGAAAACCAACAGGACTTAATTTCGCAAATGCTTTTATTGCGCCAAACCGAGCGTTGGTTTACTGGAATTCAAAACATCAAAGAGTTAAAAATACAACAAACAAAATTGGAACAAAGTCCTCAATTTATAAAACAGGTAACAAAGCAGCAAGGATTACTCCAAAAGGAAATTGTATTGCGTTCAGAATTTATAAAAGCTATTGAATTGAGCGATTTAGATTGGTGGAAAGCTGAAGTAACCCGATTTAAGGAATCAATAGTAAATTCCGATAAAGAAGTAGCTTTAATTAGCCAACGTTTATTAAACTATATAAGCATGGTTTCATTTATGCTTACCAAAAATGATTTAGATGATGCTAAAATGGATGATGCTTTCAAAAAAATTCAGATTTACGAACTGGTTGACTCCAAAAATCCTGATGTTTATTTGATGTATGCCCGTTATTATCAAATATCAGAAGATAAAGAATCGATGACCAAATCTTTTGAAAAAGCTATTACACTAGGTTTTGTTTCCTGGGAACAATATTCCAATGATAATTCTTGGAAAGGGTTGTTTGTTGAACCCGAAATTCAACGGTTAAAAACTTATGGTGACTTGTAAATAATCAATACTATTAGTGGTTTGACGACGCACTATCATGCGAATGCATAGTTTTATCGGCATAAGCCAGCATAACAACTGATATTAAAAACACCAGGTGAATACCTATTTGCAGCAATGCGTCCTGCATAGGAATGTTGTGAATATCAACAAACGTCTTTAAAAGGTGCACTCCCGAAATACTTACAAGTGAAATGATGAGTTTTATTTTTAAGGTGCTTGCGTTAATTTTATTCAACCAGTCGGGCTTATCGGTATGGCGCTCAAATTCAATTTTGCTTACAAAAGTCCAGTAACCACCAATAAAAACCACCACCAACAAGTTTATCACCATGGATATATCAATTAAACCCAATACGGAAAGCATTATGGTGTTTTCGTTTAACGATGAAAAATCAGAAACCAAATGCCATAGTTGAATCATAAACTTAATGGAATACATAATGGTTGCCACTATCAGACCCAAATAAATTGGCATCTGTAGCCAACGGCTAAAAAATATAACACGCTCTATACGCTTTTCAAACAGGCTCATCTTTTTTAATTTATAATAGGAATTTGACTTCAATTATTGATTTTATCTATACTGCCTAAATAACGCAAAAGAGAAAAAATTGTTCCATTGAGTAAAACGTAAATTAATGCTTCCCTTTTAAAACAGAAGAGTCCTCATAAACTTTTAATATCCCTTTAATGATAGTAAGTTTTTGGTCTAACATTTCTTCAGTGCGGGCTTCCGCTAAAAAGCGCAAATAGGGTTCCGTATTCGATGGCCGGATATTGAACCACCATTCAGGGAATTCCACCCGATAGCCATCGAAATCGTAAGAAGCGGTTGGCGTTTCACTGGTAACAAAATAATTGCGCACTGCATCCATCGCTTCCTGTTTTTTCTCAATCCGAAAGTTTATTTCGCCAGAGTTGGCATATTTTCGGATGCCGTTGATGAGTTCTGAAAGGGTTTTTCCTTTAGTCTTCTGTTTGCTCACAATATCAAGCACTATCAACGCAGCCATAATTCCGGAATCGGAATAATAAAAATCGCGGAAATAATAATGGCCCGCCAGTTCACCCCCAAAAATACCGTCTATTTCACGAAGTTTTATGGATGCAAATGCCCTTCCTACTCGCCACATGTGCATGGTGGAACCAAATGTGTTAATATATTCTGCCACGGCTTTCGAGGTGCGAATATCCTGCAGCACATTGCCTTTCAACCCTTTTTCTTCAAGAAAATAATGAGCCATCAGGCCAATAATAAGGTCGGGCGAAATGAATTTTCCCTTTTCGTCGACAAACATAACCCGGTCGGCATCGCCATCAAATATTACCCCAACGTCACACTGATGTTGGATAACCTGTTTTTTCAACTCCGCTACATTCTCCTCAACCAAAGGATTGGGCTCGTGGTTAGGAAAGTTCCCGTCCAAATCATCGTAAATATATATCGGAGCATCTCCTAACAAATCCTTAATTAATAGGGCGGCCATTCCGTTGGAGCAGTCCACTGCCATTTTAAGGTTTGTCAGGTCGCTTAAATACTTTCGCTGAAAGGCAAGGTATTCTGGTTTTACATCCTGATCTACTATTCTTCCCTTGTTGGTTGCCGGTACTATCACTTCCGTGGCCATCCACTGTTGAATGGTTCCCAATCCGGTGTCCAGGCCAACGGGTAAGGCGTTTTCGCGTGATACTTTTAATCCGTTATATTCCTTGGAATTGTGTGAGGCGGTTATTTGCACCGATGCCTTGAACCCATATTTTGCGGTGGACCAATAGACCATGGGTGTGGTAGCCAATCCCAGATTGTAAACATCGGCTCCGGCATCAGTAATACCTTTACACAGGTATTCATAAATTTCGGGAGACGAAACCCTTACATCCTGTCCTACGAATACTTTGTTTGCCTTTAGTAATCGGGGAATAAAATACCCTATTTTATATACATCGTCTTTGTTAAAATCGCGGTTGTAAATACCACGGATATCGTAGGCATGAAAAGCTCCCATAATCAATTTGTGTTTTATCTTATTTGAAGGTCCGAAAATAACACTTTCCTGATTGTAATCAAAAGACTTTTTTACTAAAGTTTAAGTCATTTTAAGGTTTTATTTCTGGTTCTATCACAATACACCCCATTTTTTCCGGGTGATCCTGAACATACTGGTTTGAATTTAGCTTGCGTAGCGTCCATAGTGAGATGATGTCGCCTCCGGCAGTCCACAAAAACAGAAAACCAATGAAATTGAGCGTTGCCGATTTCAAGAAGTAGCTCAAAAGCCCCGGAATTACTCCCATCAATAACCCCGGCATGGCTCCTCCCAAAGCATATTTCCACACTTTCATTGGTCGCCGAAAATGAGTATATGGTGTAAATGAGTAACTGTTAAAACCAAACCAAACATTCCGGAACCCCTTGCCATTCAAAACCATCCAGGTTAGGGCATGTAGCAATTCATGCACTAAAACACCTCCAAATAAAATAATAACAATTTTGAAATGAAGAGCCTGAGATATCTCATTCCAGTAATGGTGCCATCCAACCCAGTAAACAAATCCTCCGCTTACCAAGAACCAGATTGGTGCGACCATGAAAAACACCACTATATTTAATTTTATTCCACTAAGCGTCAATTCTTTGTTGGTCATGGCTGATATTCCTCCCAATTTTTTTTGAATTGCGCTATTTGGTTTGCTTTTTCATTCAGTGTCCAGCTTAATAATTCCGCCATACACTGAGCAACCCATTCCAATTGGTGTTGAACTTTTTCCGGTTCAAAAAGAACCATCTCCGAGCGGTAAATAAAAAATCCGGAAAGCGTGGCCGTCATTTCATGGGTAACAGCATACCAGATTTCTACCTTTGTCCAAAGCATCTCTGGGTTTTCCTCCTGCTTCATCCATTCATAGGCTTTTTCAGTAAGTATTTCCATATTGGTTCCATAGCGGTAAAACAACTTTTTAAATGTTTCGGGGTTAATCCCCGTTTGTTTGGCTAAATCGAACTGATGGTCAGCTAATTCAACCAATTTGTTGATGTCGGGAGGAATAAGCCAGTCGCTACCAGAGGCGCGAATGGTTTCGGTTTTACATTTTATAAATGGCGTTGGCCTCTGTTTCATAATCCGATCAACTACTTGTTTTGCCATGAGCCGGAATCCGGTAAGTTTCCCCCCGGTAATGGTAATCAAACCCGATGGAGAAATAAACAACTCCTCTTTCCGGCTTATTTCATCGGGCTTTTTACCCGGATCCTGAATCAACGGACGAATGCCGGCCCAACAGGAGATTACATCGGTTTTGGTTAGATGCAACCCAGAAAATTTAAGGTTTACCGCTAATAGCAGGTAATCAATTGCTGTGGTATCCACCTGGGGATTTCTTAAATCGCCGGAGTAAGGGGTATCGGTTGTCCCTACATAAACGTGCTCGTACTTTGGGATGGCAAAAATCATTCGATGATCGTGGGTATCAAAATAAAATGCTTCATTAATAGGAAAACGCTCCTTGGAAATAACTACATGTATGCCTTTGGTTGGATACAACAATTTTGGCATGGGCGTATCAAATTGTTTCAAAAAGTCTCCACTCCAGGGCCCTGTTGCATTAATAAAAAAGGATCCTTTAATTAAAAACTCCCGACTAGAAATCAAATCCAAAACGCGAGCCTCAACTATTTTATCCTGCCTTTTATTTAATTCAAACAGTTCGCAAAAGTTGAGTGCCCGAGCACCTAAATCGGACGCTTTTTTCAAGGTTTCAATCACCAGCCGGCCATCATTGGTTTTGTATTCATAATAAAGAAAAGCTCCTTTAAGTCCTTGCGGGTTAATAAGCGGATACTTTTTTATTAATTGCTCTTTAGTAATCCAGCGGGTGCGGTATTCTTTTTTTACTCCGGCCAAATAATCGTAAACTAAAAGTCCCAAAAATGACAACCCTTTTTTTAATTGTCCTCCCTTGGAAATTGGAAGAAAAACAGGGGTTGGAATTACATTGTGTGTGGCGTTATCGTGCAAAATTTTTCGCTCTTTTCCAAGATGAGCCACAAAACGGAATTGCAGTTTTTCGAGATACCGCAAACCCCCATGAACCAGTTTCGTGGAACGGCTGCTGGTGCCTGAGGCAAAATCGTTTTGCTCTATCAATGCAACACATAAGCCGCGCGAAGCCGCGTCAAGCGCAATGCCGGCTCCGGTAATTCCTCCTCCAAAAACAACCACGTCAAAAATCCCCTTTTCCATTTCTTCAAGTAAGGCATGACGTTTGATAGCAGAGAAGTTTTGAAAAGTATTCATATTTCTTTGTAAGTTTGCATTAAGTAAAGTAAAGAATTTTTCCGATGATGTGAGTTTTTTTTACTTGTTTGTTCCATAATCATATAGATTGGCTGAATGATGCGTTTTATTCTTTACCTAATTACTTTGTGTAGCTGTTTTATGCTCACCTTTTCTTGCGCGCGCATGTCCTCTCCATCGGGAGGTGCAAAAGATGTTGATCCTCCCATTCCGGTAAAAAGCAAACCCATCAATTACTCAACCCAATTCAAAGGGGAAAAAATTATTATTCAGTTCAATGAATTTGTAGCCCTTAAAAATGTTCGTCAGGAATTGTTGGTGTCACCCCCATTGCCCGAAAAGCCCATAGTAAAGCAGAAGGGTAAAAACCTGATAATAAAAATAAACAATACACTCAAAGACAGTACTACCTATAATTTCAATTTTTATAATGCTATTGCCGATTTAAACGAAAACAACCCACTCCCAAATTTTCAATTTGAGTTTTCTACAGGAGCGGTTTTTGATTCCCTATACATGGGCGGAACGTTGCAAGATGCTTTTAACTATAAAACAGAAGCTTCAACCTATGTAATGCTTTATGAGAACTTTTGCGATTCGACCCCCCGCACGACACTCCCCGATATTATTGCAAAAACGGATGAATCGGGTCACTTTTTTGTAACAAACCTAAAAAACAAACCGTACCACCTTTTTGCATTAAAAGATTTGAACAACAACCTGAAGTTTGATTTGCCTAACGAGGCCATTGCTTTTTCCGACTCCCTATTTCAGCCAAGCTTTAAAGAACAAACCGTTATTGACACCTTCCAGATTATCGATTCTATTTCACCCGACCGGAAAGACACCGTGCTCGTTGACTCTGTGGTCGTTCATAAGGAAATGGTAACTACAATTGACAATATTCGATTATTTTTATTTTATGAAGATTATATGCTTCAGTATTTTAAAGAAATTTACCGCCCCGAAAGACAAAAAGTAATCCTTGCCTTTAATCGGGAGGTTGATTCGAGTTTTTTTATTACTCCTTTATCGGATACACTTTTTTCGGGGAATTGGTTTGTTGAAGAAAAAACGCAACGCCAGGATTCCTTTATTTATTGGTTGAAAGACACCTCCCTCTATAACCAGGATAGCTTAAAATTTCAAATTAACTATACCCTAAAAGATTCAAACCACCTTGATTATTTGAAAATAGATACCGTATTGGCCTACTTTGAAACCATTAAACCAGAAACAGAAACCCCTAAAGAAGAGAAAAATAAAGGCTCTTTATTTAATATGAATCTTTTTGGTGCCAAAGAAAAAGAACAAAAGATTGACTCCGGACCAAAACCATCGGAACTGACTTTTATAAGCAATGCCAAATCTCCTTTTGAAATGAACTCCCCCATTGAACTTTTAGCCCGGTTTCCTTTGATATCAATCGACGATTCAAGAATTAAGCTGATCACCTTTGTGGACGACACCATAAAAAAACCGGTTAAATTTACCTTCCAACAAGATTCTTTGATTTTACGAAAATGTGTGATTGATTTTAAAAAGGTCGAAGAGGCAAAATATGAGTTGCTAATTCCTTCCGGCGTTTTTACTGACATTTATGGAAATATTAATGACACACTAAAATACACCTTCAGCACCCGATCATTAGAGTATTACAGTACCATTACATTGCATATTAAAGACGTGTTGGCATCCTCGCGGGTACAACTTATGGATGAAAAAGAAAAAATTATTGAAGAGCGCGGTATTAATAGCGATACAACCATTGTGTACACTTATTTGGGGCCTAAAAAATATATTTTTAAACTTTTTTACGATTGGAATGGCAATGGAACGTGGGATACTGGAAACTTAAAGCAACGGCTCCATCCTGAACCTGTTTTTTATTTTCCGCAGGAAGTGGAAACAAAAAGCAATTGGGACATGGAATATGATTGGGAATTATTCCCAGTAACCCCACCACATTTGCTAAAAGTTAAAAAGGCTAAGAAATAAAACACCCTAATATAAAACAACGGATAATCTGTAATAAGGATTTACATTTAGCAAACTAAAAAGGTGAGTAAAGTGGTTAGCCAAATAAAGGAGAGCGGATTTCCCTATCAATTAACCGCAATGGGAACTTTGGTTGAAACCCCAACCGTTGCCGAAGCATTGAAAATTGTGGAGCAAGCCGCCGAGCTTTTGCAAACCGAAAGTTCCCGCATTTATTGTACCCTAAAATTGGATATTAAAAAAGATGCCGTTAACATGCTCGAAGAAAAAGTGCGTGCAATAAACCAAAAGTTAGATCTTGATTAAGCCTTATTCCTATTTATTATCAGCGAATCCCTATTCGTTAACCACCTTCATTTTCATCCTTACATCTAACAGTGGCCGATTGTTTGAATCAACCGGTACTCGTGCAATACTGTCAATTATAGCTATTCCTTCCACTACTTCTCCAAAAACAGTATAATTTTGATCGAGATGGGGCGTGCCCCCGATGGTTGAATATAACTTTTTCTGTTCCTCGGTGTAATGAAAAAGGTCGAGTTTCTGATATTCCGGTTCCAATTTAATAGCTACATCGTTATAAGCATTATTTAATGATGGAATGTCGTTGGCTTTTTGTAACGAATCCAACTTTTGTTTCAATTGTTTATTTTCCGGCTTTTGAATGTAATCAAAAACCAGTTTTTTACGTTTGGGAAAATTAATTTTTT
>JAIFNJ010000070.1 GCA_020047835.1 Bacteroidota bacterium | reverse complement strand
TAATCCATTTGGCAGCCGAAAGCCATGTTGACCGCTCCATTACCAACCCCATGGAATTTATAAACACCAACGTGCTGGGCACGGTAAATTTGCTGAATGCTGCTAAAGAGCAATGGAAAGGCAATTTTGAGGGAAAACGGTTTTACCACATATCAACCGATGAGGTTTACGGAACCTTGGGTGATACCGGGTTTTTTACCGAAGATACGGGTTACGATCCCAAAAGTCCTTATTCGGCTTCCAAAGCATCGAGCGACCATTTTGTAAGGGCCTATAAAAACACCTACAAACTTCCCATTGTTGTAAGCAATTGCTCCAATAACTACGGTCCCAATCAGTTTCCCGAGAAGTTATTACCGCTTGCAATAAACAACATTAAACACAACAAACCCATTCCTATTTACGGAAAAGGAGAGAACATCCGCGATTGGTTGTATGTGGAAGATCATGCTTCCGCCATCGATTTAATCTATCACAAAGCGGCCAACGGCAAAACCTACAACATTGGCGGCCACAACGAATGGACAAACATTGCCTTGATTAAGTTGTTATGTAAGGTAATGGATAAAAAATTAGGTCGTACCGCCGGGGAATCGGAAAAGCTGATTACTTACGTTACCGACCGCGCCGGACACGATATGCGCTATGCCATTGATGCATCGCTGATTGAAAAAGAACTGGGCTGGAAACCCTCGTTGACTTTTGAAATAGGTTTGGAGAAAACCGTGGACTGGTATCTGAACAACCAACCATGGATGGATCGGATACTTTCAGGAGCTTACGAAGCCTATTATGAAAAAATGTACCACAATAGATAATTGAATATGAGCTTCTTGGGAAAGATATTTGCAAAAAAAGAACCTGTGGTTCCCATGGATTTATCTTTTCTGGGATGCGATATTCATTCACATCTAATACCGGGTATTGATGATGGTTCTCCATCAATACCAGACTCATTGGTTCTTGCCAAAGGATTTGTTGAATTGGGATATAAAAAAGCAGTTACAACTCCCCACGTGATGAGCGATTTTTACCGCAACTCGCCCGAAATTATCAGAAACGGATTGGCCAACTTAAACAAGGTCATTAAAGAAGCATCTATTCCAATAGAAATTGAAGCGGCGGCCGAATATTACATTGATTTTGAGTTTCTTAAAAAAGTGGGAAAGCAGGAGTTGTTGACATTTGGCAATAATTATGTGTTGGTGGAATTCTCATTTGTAGAACCTCCCCGGAATATGAAGGAGGCTTTTTTTGAATTGCAAACCAACGGCTATCGTCCTGTTTTGGCTCATCCCGAACGCTATTTATATTGGAACCGAAACCCAAAAGAGTTATTAGAACTGAAAGAGCGCGATGTGCTTTTCCAGGTAAACCTGCTATCGTTAGCGGGCAATTATGGTCCCGATGTTTGCCGTGCCGGTGAAATGTTGATTGAACACAAATTGGTGGAATGGCTAGGCAGCGATATGCACCACGCCAATCATTTAGAAAACCTGAAAAAGCTGCAGTTAAAAGAGAGCCTGGTTGATAAAATCCGTCAGTTAGTATTGCTAAATCCCAGTTTGATTTAAATGCGCTGAATTTAATATTGCGGGAATTGTTATAATTACGGTTGTTCCTAATCCAATAGTTGATTTATATTCAATGGTTCCTTGATGTTCTTTAATAATATTATACGTAATGGCCATGCCCAATCCGGTTCCTTTTCCTGGGTCTTTGGTGGTAAAAAAGGGGTCGAATATTTTCTGAAGGTTCTCAGGGTTTATTCCTTCGCCAGAATCGGTAATTGTTATGATTATGCTATTCTTTAATCCAACCGTCTTAATTTCAATAGTCCCCTTGTTACTAATAGCTTGTTCGGCATTTGAAATAATGTTTAAAAAAGCTTGATGCAATTTTCCTTCGCTTCCAAAAACAATGCAAGGCTTGTGGTAATAAAGTTTGTTTAAGGTAACTTTGTTTTTAATCTGATTTTGCAGCATTATCAAGCAGTTATCAAGTATTTCATGTACATCGCATTCAATGGGCAATAAATCATCTTTGCGGCTATAGTGTCTTAGGCTGGTAACAATCTCAGAAGCCCTTTTAACCCCCTGATTTACGGCATCTATTAAAGGTTCAATTTTTACTTTGTGGTCGGGAATGTTCTCCTTAAAATAGGACTCAATTGCCAGTATTCCACCATGGATAAAGTTGAGGGGATTGTTAATTTCATGAGCAATTCCGGCAGAAAGCAAACCTAGGGAAGCCATTTTTTCGGCTTGAATCAATTGATGCTGCGCTTCTTTCAATCGGATAAGAGTTGTTTCTAACTCTTCCCGTTGATTGTACAATTCTTCGTTAGTAGCGGTTAATTCCTCGTTAAAAGCTTGGAGTTCATCTTTTTGAGTTACTACTTCTGATGTTTTTTCCTCTACCATTTTTTCAAGTTGTTTTTTCTGCCTTCTGAGTGAAGCCACCCGATACCGATAAAATCCAAAAAGACTAAAACTAATAAACAACAAGGCGAGTATTCGGAACCACCATGTTTTCCAATAAGGTGGTGCTACAATTATCCGGATGCTTGCGACCTTTTCACTCCATAATCCATCGGCATTTGAGCCTTTTACCTTGAATATATATTCTTTAGGCTCAAGATTGGTAAAAACGGCAAATCGTTTTTTAGCATCGGTGTAAATCCATTGTTCATTAAAGCCTTCAAGCTGAAAGGCATACTTATTTTTCGATTGATCGGCAAACTGCAATGCTGAAAATTCGAATGAAATTACATTGTCTTTGTAGTCAAGGAAAATTGTATCGCTGTAAATAATGCTTTTAGTTAGTTTCGACCCAATTGAAATTTCAGGTTTTTGATCAAAAATTCTGAAATCGGTAATTACCACTTCAGGAGCAATTTTATCTTCTTGTATCTCCTGCGGAAAGAATGTATTGATGCCATTAATACTTCCAAAAGCCAATTCTCCCGTTTTTAAATTGCATGCGGCCCCCCAGTAAAACTGATTGCTAACCAGACCATCATTTTCATCGTAAATTTCAAATTGCTCCTTTTGGGCATTAAATTTGGAAAGACCATTGTTGGTTGAAAGCCATAAAAAACCATCCCCGTCTTCGAGTATGGTATAAACTACATTATTCGATAGGCCCTCTTTTTCCGTAAAATGTTTAATATCAATTATCTCACATTGTTCATTCAGAATTATTTTATTTAAACCGCCACCGAATGTGCCAGCATATAAAATATTTGTTTTGCTAACATGTAATGCAATAGTTCTGTTTTCATTTAGAGAAAAAGCCGAAGAATCGTTTTGCTGATAGTTTAGGAATTTTTCGGGCATACGTGTTTTATCGGAAAAAACAACTTTCGATAATCCTCCCCATGTACCTACCCACATATTACCCTGCTTATCAAAAACAAGGGCACCAGATTGTATACTATTGTTAACTAAGCTGTTAGATTTGTTTTTTTGATGGCTATAATGTATTGCTTTCTTTTCTATTGGATCAAATAAATCAAGTCCGTTTTCAGTTCCGAGCCAAATTCTGTTCCACCGATCCTCAATAATTTCCTTAATCACATTACTGGAAATGGTGCTTGAATCAGTAGGATTGTGAAAATAATGGTCAAAATGGTAGGGTTCATTAGTTGGTTTGATTAGGTTCAATCCTCCCTCCCAAGTACCAACCCATAAATTGGCTTTTGAATCTTTATAAATGCAATTTACCCGATTATCCGACAAGCTCTGTGGGTCAAGTGGATTATGCTTGATACTTATTATTTGTTCATTTTTCTGGTTGTAAATGTAGATTCCGCCGTTTAGTATTCCCATCCATAGTTTCAATTCGTCGTCCTGATATATTTCTCTGATAATATTATTACTTGAGAAGTCATCAGTGTTTTTACCATCTAAAGAAAAACAATTGAATTTTTTTAATTGATTGTTGAATTTAATCATCCCTTTTGTGGCTGTTCCCGCCCACATCTGGCCAAATTTATCCTCAAAAAGTGAAAATATCTGATTATCGAAAAACGATGGATTTTTTGATTTTACGAAACTCCAGTTATTGAACGTGTTTCTCTTTTTATCATATTGGTCAAGACCATTTATTGTTCCTATCCACAAATTATTCAAATGATCCTCAAATATCGATGAGATTGAGTTGGCACTAATAGTTCCGGGATTCTTTAAATCGTTATAGAAATGTTTGAATTTATTGTCCTTTTCATTCATTAAATTAAACCCCCAACTTGTACCCACCCACAAATTACCTGATTTATCGCGCAAAATAGCACTGACACTATTGTTGCTTATACTTGTTGTATCCTTTGAATCATACAAAAAACTATTGAATGTTTGGTTCTTGATATCGAACCGATTTAAACCACCGGAGTTTGTGCCAATCCACAAAATATCATCCTTATCGAGATAAAGGCAGCGGATTTCTTCATCCGTTAATCCAAGGTTAGATTCTGTTTTATGAAATTGTGATATAATTGTATCTCTAATGGGATCGAATTCAAAAAGTCCGGAAAAAGTTCCGAGCCATAAATGACCATTACGGTCCTCCACAATGGCATTAATCATTCTCAGAGGCAAGGTTTTACCCTGATAATTGTATGTTTCAAATGATTTAAACTGTTCAGTTAATTTATCAAATTTGTTTAAACCTCTATTATTAGTTCCTAACCACAACGTTTGGTTTTTATCCTCTAACAAGCTGTTTACAAAATTGTCGGAAATTGAAAAAGAATCTTCAATATTTTTTTTAAAAGTAGTAAAAGAATATCCATCGAACCGATTCAGACCATCTTCAGTTCCAATCCAAAGAAATCCCTTCTCATCTTGGATAATGCAATGAACCGTGTTATGCGATAATCCTTTTGCTATGCTATAATTCTCAAATATCAGTTCTCTCTTTTGAGAATACCCGAAGCCTATCTGGATAAAATGAATAAAAACAACTATTAAACCAAATCTATTATTCATGTTCCTTTCGATATTGGTTGCAAAAAAACTTGCTGATTGTCAATAATTTTTACTGAAAGTAATAAAAAAACAGATGATTTCTATAAAAGTGATTAAAATGTCAAATCATAAACGGGATTTAAATCAATTTTTGATTTTCTTAGTGATTGGTAATGTAATAATTACGGTTGTTCCTAATCCAATATTTGAATCATATTCAATGGTTCCCTGATGTTCTTTAATAATATTATACGTAATGGCCATGCCCAATCCGGTGCCTTTTCCTGGATCCTTGGTAGTAAAAAAGGGGTCGAATATTTTTTGAATGTTCTCCGGGTTTATTCCACTTCCGGAATCAGTAATGGAAATAATAAGATTTTTTTGTTTTATTTTAGTATTAATTTCAATGGTTCCTTTGCTGGTTATGGCTTGTTCGGCATTTGAAATAATGTTTAAAAAGGCTTGATGCAATTTTCCTTCGCTGCCAAAAATCACACAATTATCTGAAGTGTAATGTTTCTTTATTTCCACTTTGTTTTTTAATTTATTCTGCAACATGATTAAGCTATTGTCAATTATTTCATGTATATCACAGTCCGTAGGAGGCAAATCTTCTTTACGGCTATAATGACTTAAACTGGTAACAATAGCAGTAGCTCTTTTAACCCCAATATTAACAGCATTTAACAATGGTTCAACTTTTAATGAATGTTCCGGAAGGTTATCGTTTATATAGTCCTCAAGACCAACAATACCCCCATGTATAAAGTTTAACGGGTTGTTTATTTCGTGGGCAATTCCCGCCGAAAGTACACCTAAGGAGGCCATTTTTTCGGCATGAATAAGCTGCTGCTGAGCTTCATGAAGCTTATCAATTGAATTTTGCAATTCCTCCCGTTGGTCAAATAATTCTTCATTTGTACTTCGCAGTTCCTCATTGGTGGTGGCTAATTCATCGGTGCGTTCCTGAACTAATAACTCCAGATGATTTCGGTAATTGTTAAGTTCTAGTTCATTTTTTTTGTTTTCGGTAATATCACGGGTTACCGTTTGTATTACCACTTGATCGTTTAAATTTAATTTGGTCCATCGGCCGCTGAACCAATGTAAATTTCCCCAAGTATCAATAAACCGGTTTTCAATTACATCGGAATGAATAGTATTGCTGTTTAAAAAGTCCATTAAGGCATCTTTAACTTTTTTTTGATCCTCGGGATGAATGTGAGCCAATCTATTGGGATTGTTGTAATCCTTTTGAGTAATACCCGTAATTTGTTCTAAAGGCTCATTACCATAAAGAATCTTGCCATTCAAATCAGTTTGCATAATCATTTCAGGTAATGCTTCAATCAGTTTTCTATGTCTTTCCTCACTCTCTATCAATGCTTTTTCAGCTTGTTTGCGCTCGGTTATATCGCGTATATATACTAAATTGGCCTTACGGCCTTTATAAACTATTTCAACCCCTCTGGTTTCAATCGGAATAATTGTTCCTTTCGAATTAACGATTTCAATATCAAGGGTCTCTTCTGATTTGCTTAAAAAATGTTTCTTTACTATTTGTTTTGATTCAGGCGTGAATGGAATGGTTTCAAGACCAATTTTTCCAATTAAGTCTTTTTCATTGGAATATCCCAAAATATTCGCAAATGTTTGATTCAAATCAATAATAATACCACTTTCATGAATCATAATACCTTCACTGGCTATGGTTGATAAGGTTTTAAAGCGTTCTTCGCTTTCTTTTATGGCGTTTTCAGCAAGTTTAAGTTCGGTAATGTTTGTCAATGTGCCGATATATCCTTTTATCTCATCATCTACTATTTCAGGATTGGTATCTCCAAGCACCCAAACGGTGCTTCCATCGGGTTTAACAAAACGATATTCTGTCATTGATTTTTCCCCTTTGCTGGAGTGCATTTTCCAATTTTCAGCAAGTAAAACTCGGTCTTCCTGATGAACGGCTTTAAGCCACCCATCACCAAGCGCCTCTTCAAATGGTAATCCGGATAATTCCGACCATTTTGGATTAACATAAGTGGTATAGCCATCGGCTCTAGTTCGGAATATTCCTACCGGCGACATTTGAGCAAGGGCTTGAAAAAGACGTTGGCTTTCTTCAAGTGCTTTTTCCACTCTTTTACGTTCCGTAATATCTACCATTGAAAACTGCAAAAGGTTTTTTTCGCCCGATTGAAAACTCATCAGATGAACTTCAGCATCCCATATTTCACCATCTGGACGCTGATGTTTCCACTCAAAAACCACGGATCCCTCTTTCAATGCTCTTTCAATGTAATTCAAGGCTTTTTGTACCGATGGAGTTCCATCGTATTGAAAGGGTGCTGAAACATCATTGGGAGTTTTTCCTAATGCAAATTCCCGTGATTGAAATCGGTATATATCAACAGCAGCTTGGTTTAAATCAACATATTTTAAGGTAATAGCGTCCATTATAACTATGGAAATGCGGGAACTATCAAAAACCCTTTGGCGAAACGATTCACTTTCTTTTAACGATTCTTCAGTCAGTTTCCGTTCATTAATTTCTACCTGCGCTCTATCGACGGTTTTTTTATTAATGGCAAAAATGTTGTACCCAACTACACCTATAAATACAAATGCAATAATATTGTCAATTAAATATTCAAGGGTATCAAAGTTTGCTATACTCAGTTTATCACCCCAATACCACATAAATCCGATAAGTATTAGAATATTTGATACAATATAAATGACGATAGTGGTCTTAAATTTGGTAATAAACAAAGGAGCCAGAAACAATAAACCTATAATGATTACAACAGTATCGAGTTTTCCAAGAATGGGGCTATTATCAAACCACATGGCCAGCCATACCGATAGAATGGAGAAAATCATAATCAAATGAGTTGTGATGCCATAAAATCCTTTGACAAGCAGAATAAGGCAAGCTACAATTACAAACAACAGGGAAAATGAAGGAAGTAATGCAGGTAGGTACACTCCTTTATTACCATTCATTAAAAGTTGAAAATAGGTGGAGGTAGCTAAAACAAAAATCACTCCTATAAGTACAGCATAAATCATGTAATAGATGAATTTTGCCTTTTGCTGGATGGCAAAATCGGCAGTTTCATATATTTTCAGAGCATTGGGAAGCTTTGTCTGTTTCTTTAATTTGGATGGAGAAAAACTATTTAAAAATGTTCTCATAATTGGCAATTTTTCCACGATTAATGGATTCTATATTATGC
>JAIFNJ010000202.1 GCA_020047835.1 Bacteroidota bacterium | reverse complement strand
GCCATGGCCTTTCCCGAAAGCTACCCACAATATATTGCCTTACCAATAGGAATTGGCGTTACGGCATTTTGTGTTTACATGGTAGTGCGTATTATAAAAAAACCGCTACAAGATTCCATTGGAAATATTCTCAGTTTATCAGAAGGAAAAATTGATATTCAACAAGATTCGGAACTATTGAACCGTAAAGACGAATTAGGCATTATGGCCAATTCTATTAAAAAACTATCAGAAAAACTCAATGAAGTAGTGGTGAATTTTTATAAAGGTTCCGACGACATAATTCAAGCCAGCCAGCATTTAATTGAAAATTCCCATGCCTTATCGCAAGGTGCCAGCGAACAGGCATCCTCCACCGAAGAGGTTAGCGCTACCATGGAACAGATTTTAGCCAACATACAGCAAAACTCCTTGAATTCCAATAACGGCAATAAATTCATTCAAAATACCCAAGCCAAAATGGTTAAGGTAAAAGAAGCTTCCGACCAAAGCTTGCAAGCCAATAAAGATATTGCTGCCAAAATAACCATTATTAACGAGATTTCGCAACAAACCAACATGTTAGCTTTAAATGCAGCTGTTGAAGCAGCGCGGGCTGGCGAATACGGAAAAGGGTTTGCGGTGGTAGCCAATGAGGTTAAAAAACTGGCTGAGCGAAGCAAGACTAGTGCCGATGAAATAAACTCCTTATCAAGAAATAGTGTGGAGCTGAGCGAGCAAACCGAGTATTTATTTACTGAACTTTCCTCGGAATTAGAACGTACGGTTACTGTAATGAACGAAATTTCAGCCGCCAGCAATGAACAAAAAATTGGAGCCGAAGAGGTTAATAATGCCATAGCTGGACTGAGCCAAGTAACTCAACAAACGGCAACTTCAGCTGAGAATTTGAATAACAATGCCAGTACATTAACCAACCTTTCGGAAGATTTAAAACAAATGATTGAATTTTTTCAGATAAAATAAGCAAATGATTCCCATCCGGGGTCGTTTTAGAATATTGAAAGTCCAGCTATCTGGACTTTTTTTTATTTCAACCAATGAATCCTAATTTTCAATCCGAAAGTATGAATCAAAGATCCCAGATACTTTAATCACCAAGATATCAATTGCCATAATGACTCAAAATAGCTACCTTCGCAATGAACCAAACAAAACTAACATGAATGTTGATATAGAAACCTCCTGGAAAGAAAAATTGGAAACGGAATTTGACAAATCCTATTTTAAAGAATTGGTTGCCTTTGTTAAATCGGAATACCAAACAACCCAAGTTTATCCTCCTGGCAAACTCATTTTTAATGCGTTCAATCTTTGTCCGTTCAATCAGGTAAAAGTGGTAATTATTGGACAAGATCCTTATCATGGACCCGGTCAGGCTCATGGGTTGTGTTTTTCGGTACAAGATGGGGTTGCTTTTCCCCCGTCGCTGCGGAATATCTTCAAAGAAATAGAAAACGATTTGGGCATTTCAATTCCTAAATCGGGTAATTTAACCCGCTGGGCGCAACAAGGGGTTTTCTTATTGAATGCCACATTAACGGTACAAGCAAATCAGGCTGGTTCGCATCAAAAAAAAGGGTGGGAAATCTTTACCGATAGTGTAATAAAACTTATTGCTGATGAAAAAGATCATGTGGTATTTATTCTTTGGGGCGCTTATGCCCAAAAGAAAGCCGAAATGATTGATAAAAACAAACACTTCGTTTTGGAATCGGTTCATCCCTCGCCCCTTTCAGCCTCGCGTGGCTTTTTTGGGAACCATCAGTTCAGCAAAACCAACGAATTTTTGAAAATTCATGGTATCGATCCAATTAATTGGTAAAAAAAAGCCACCTCGTTTTAGACTGAGATGGCTTATACATTATTCATTAAAAAGTCAATTATTTCTTGTACATCCCTAAGTTTTTGAGCTCAAAATTTTGGATGTAATACATTCTTTTTTGGTTTTCTGCTTTAGCCGTTCGCACCATCAACTCGGCATATTTTTCATATTCTGCGTCCCGCATGGTATCGTTTAATAGCAGATATACCATTATTATGTGTCCAGCCATTTCAACCAACCGGCGGGCATGAAAATCAAGATAATCGTTATTCTCTTCCTTACCATTCACTTCGGTTACTAAATTTACTGCCATTTCATATTGATCGGTCATTTCAATTAAATCCCGACGAATGAAATCCAAATCGGGACGAATTTCCTGGGCTTCATAATCACGCAATTGCTTCAAATAAACTCCAGTGGTAACCCCGCGGATTGCAGCCACAACCTGTAATTGCGATGTTCCTTCGTAAATATTGGTAATGCGGGCATCACGATAAATCCGTTCAATCGGATAATCTTTCATATAACCGGAACCACCATGTATTTGGAGTGAATCGTAAGCTACCTGGTTGCAATATTCGCTGGCAAAGAGCTTAAGCAAAGGGGTGTAAACATCGGCTAAACGCTGATATGTTTTAAGTTCTTCACGTTCCACCTTATCCAAAGTACGCTCTGTAGATAAATGACTGTATGCTTTATAAACATCAACCAAACGGGTAGTTTCATAAAGCAAAGAGCGACTGGCTTTTACTTTAACTTCCATATCGGTAAGCATTTCATAAACAGCAGGGAAATGAATGATTGCCTTTCCGAACTGTGCCCGTTCTTTGGCATAGGCTAATCCCTCACGGTAAGCTGCTTCAGCAATACCTACCGATTGAGCGCCTACACCCAAACGGGCGCCATTCATTAGCGACATTACATATTTTATCAACCCAAGTTTACGATCGCCTACTAATTTTGCAGGGGCATTTTTAAATACCAATTCGCAGGTAGGGGACCCTTTTATTCCTAATTTATTTTCAATCCGACGCACGGTCATACCACCATGAGCTTTATCATAAACAAAAAGTGATAATCCACGGCCATCGGTTGTTCCATCTTCCGAGCGGGCTAATACTAAGGATACATCAGCATCTCCATTGGTTATGAACCGTTTAACACCGTTTAACATCCACTCTCCTCGCTTTTCGTCGTAAGTGGCCTTAAGCATTACCGCTTGTAAGTCGGAACCGGCATCGGGTTCTGTTAAATCCATGGCAGCAGTCGCTCCTTGATGGAATCTCGGTAAAAAATCATTTTTCAAATCGGCCGAAGCAAATTCGTTCAATGTTTCGGCACAATCCTGCAACCCCCAAATATTAGCAAAACCAGCATCGGCGCGCGATACCAATTCAGCGGCCATAACATAAGGTACCATCGAAAAATTTAATCCCCCGTATTGTCTTGGCAGCGACATGCCTATTAATCCAGCATTAGCCAACGCTTCATGGTTTTCCTGAGTACCACGGGCATATTTAACCCGCCCATCAATAACCTCAGGTCCTTCATGGTCAACCGATTCTGCATTGGGCCCAATAATTTCACCACAAATATCACCAACTATCTCGAGCACTTTGTCATAACTATCCAAAGCATCTTCAAAATCAACCGGAGCGTATTCGAACTTGTCTTTATCCACAAAATTATTTTCCTTCAATGCAATAATTTTTTTCATTAAAGGATGATCCAAGTGGAATTTTAAATCTTTATTATCTAAATAGAAATTAGCCATCTCTTTGAAATTTTAATGAATTAACAAATGATTCCCAGATTATTTGGAGTGTTTACGGTATGCCTCAATTAACCGGGGAACTACCTCACCCACATCGCCGATAATATTGTAATCGGCAATTTTTGTAATGGGAGCTGTTGGGTCGGTATTAATTGAGATTATCATTGCCGACTCTTCCATTCCAGCAGTATGTTGCACCTGACCGGAAATTCCACAGGCAATATATAGCTTTGGACGCACCGTAACACCGGTTTGTCCTACTTGTCGCGCATGGTCAGCATAACCGGCATCCACTGCGGCACGGGATGCGCCTACTTCACCACCCAAAACATGAGCCAGTTCATAAAGCAGCTTAAAGTTTTCGCGTGAACCTACCCCATAACCACCTGATACAATCACTTGTGAGCCTTTAATATCAATTTTGCGAGGTTCCATGTGCCGTTCAATAATTTCAACAGCAAAATCAATATCGGTAACCACTTTATTTACATCAATGGCAACCACTTTGCTTTTGTGATTTTTATTGAAAATCTCTTTCTTCATCACACCTTCGCGCACTGTAGCCATTTGTGGACGACAATCGGGATTTATAATGGTTGCAATAATGTTACCACCAAAAGCTGGCCGTATTTGATACAACAGGTTTTCATAAACCTTACCTTCTTTCTTGTCTTCATGGTTTCCAATAACCAAACTGGTACAATCGGCAGTTAATCCTGATTTAAGAGCAGAAGAAACCCTTGGACCTAAATCGCGTCCCACGGAAGTGGCACCAAAAAGAGCAATTTGGGGTTGTTGCTTTTTAAATAAATCAACAATAATAGTGGTAAATGGTAAGGTTAAATAAAACTCCAACCGCTTATCATCAGCTACATGTATAATGTCGGTTCCATAAGGTGCTATTTCATTTTCAATACCCTCCAATTTGCTACCAATAACAACAGCTTCGAGGCTACATTTCAGTTCATTGGCCAGGCTGCGCCCTTTAGTTAGCAATTCCTGACTTACATCGGCAATTTTGCCTTCATCTATTTCGCAAAAAACAAATACATTGTTCATGTTACATCCAATTTAAAAATCAAAAAATCACTATTAACCCAGTGTGTGGTTAGCAACTAACTCACCCATCAACCAATCCAAATCCTTTTGGTCAGCCGTCAATTGTTTGGCATCTTTAGCCACAAATACCACATTTTCAATGGCTTTAACTTTAGTTGGTGAACCGGCAAGTCCTAACCAATTTGTATCTGCTGCCACGTCGATCACGCTCAATTCTGGAATTCGCAAATACGGACGATCTTCGTGAAGTTTATAATAATCCTCAACCGCACTTTGTAATTCAGTTACCGTCTTGGCATGTTTAAATTTCATTAATTGTTTTGCATTTCGCGGCCTGCATTCAGGAGCTGTTGCATTTACGGTTATTAAACAAGGCAGCGGAGCAGTAACGGTTTCAATACCTCGCTCTAAACGCCGCTGTATGGTGATTCTATTTTTTACTATTTTATTAATATGCTCGGCATAGGTAATCTGTGGCAATCCAAGCTTTTCTGCTACCTGAGGTCCAACCTGCGCGGTATCGCCATCAATAGCTTGACGACCGGCAATTATTAAATCGAAATCTATCTTTTTGATAGCACACGAAATGGCATAAGAGGTCGCTAAGGTGTCTGATCCTGCAAATGCCCTATCGGTTAATAAATAACCATTATCGGCCCCTCGGTACATACCTTCCCGGATAATTTCAGCAGCACGACCCGGACCCATTGTTAATAGGGTAACTGTTGTACCAGGATAGGTATCTTTTATTCGTAAGGCTTGTTCAAGCGCATTAAGGTCTTCCGGGTTAAATATAGCGGGAAGGGCCGCCCGGTTCACGGTACCATCTGCTTTCATAGCATCCTTACCAACATTTCGAGTATCGGGAACCTGCTTGGCAAGAACAATGATCTTTAATCCTTTCATAAATATCACTTTTTGAATTGAAACGCAGCAAAGATAAATATTTTAGTGAAAGTTCAAGGGGCATTATTCACCCTTTTCATAATCCAAATCATTGGGTACAATCGAATAACTATTCTGGCTTAGAGGGGGAATTAAATTCATTATACTATTACTAATCAATTATATACGTTATAATTGAATATAGTAATAAATGAAACTATTGGATTTATTATCGCTTTTTAGTTCGCTTTTTAGTTCAAAAAACCATATTCATTCACAAATAAAAAATCGCATTATTTTGTGCATCAACTATTTAATTTATATTTAGAAAGAATATAAATTACTTACTTGCGTCTTTTTGAACGATTTTTTTTAAAGCTCCTGATTCTGGATAGAACTCAATTCCATACTGATTATTAGTTAGATAATCGATTGGCAAGGGAATTATTCTACCTTTTTGTGCTATTTGAATTTTTTGTTGTGCCAATATCAAATCAGCCAACTGAAGTGAAACAGAAATCATTCCCGGAATGCGATAGTACAATCCATATTTGATTGGAATTGGATTCTTTGTTGAATTATCCATAGTTTGTAGGGTCAAATCAGGTATTCTCCCAACTACTTCTGAACGTAAAAGCAAGGGTTTAAAATCGCTTTTACGTATATCGGGCTTTGAATAAACAAGACCGGAATTCGCTGAAAACCATCCTAAAATTTGTTGTTCTGATTCAACAGAAGCTTCTGGTTCTATATCAAAATAATAATTAATATTCTGTATCTGAGTTTTACCTATGAATAATTCCAAATATTTTTTCTCCAACTGCTCCAACTCATTTACCATCACTTGAAGTGCGGGTCCTTCAACAGCCAACGATTCATCTTTTAAGCCCACTAGCAACTTTAATCTGCGTTTGCGGAGTTTTCTAACAAAATCAGCGGCCTCCATGGCATTATTTTCTTCAGTAGTAGCTACCAGTTTACTAATGGTAACAGGCACTTTAACATGAGTTGAATCTGTTTGTTGGGTTTTAAAAGTTGTTTCGTCTTTTTCTTCCACAAATGGTATGGCACCTAAATCATAAAAATAAAAGGATTCGGGTTCCTTTTGTTTGTTAAAAACTAAATTTTCCGGAATTTTATAGTCCGGTACTGAATAAGGAAGATTGCACCCAAGTATTACCCCATCAGCGTTAAGCTGCAACTCCGGCATATTAAGGTATCCAAAGCAATTTATATTATAAAAACAACTTGAATCTGGGTAACTGTTCTTTTCAAAATTAATGTGAGTTATTTCATAAAATGTATTTTCAGACTGTATGATACCATCAGTTATATTTAAATACTTTTTGGCATATTCAGCATATGGCCCTGGAGTCTGATGAGTCTGTGTTAATTGTATGGCAATATGAATAGTGTTTTTTGGCAGCGCATACAATAACTGATGTCCATCAATGGCTAATTTTGAACTAACAGATCGGACTTCACAACTTGCTGTTTCCGGTTTTTGTGAAAAAACTTGTATGGCAAAAATGAAACTTACAATAAGTATAAAAAAGCGTTTAATCATAGGAATTTGTTTCAATATTTTCGTTTATTCCGCTAAAATAAAAAGATATTCTAAAAAAACATATATCTATTTACTATCAGTTGATAGCTTACTTTAAAAAAATTTCAAACTAACAGCTTCTATAATTAGTTCTCTATTTTAATGATAAGAACGCTTTTCCCAGGTATTTTATGATATCCGATGCAATTAATGAATCCTCTCCAACTATTCCGGAAGCAAAATCACCCGCAAGTCCATGCAGATAAACTCCAAGTAAAGCTGCATCCAGTGGCTGATATTTCTGCGCTAGCAAAGATAAAATAATTCCTGTTAATACATCACCGCTTCCGGCAGTTGCCATTCCCGGATTGCCTGTTGAATTGAAATAAATAGTTCCAATAGGATCCGAAATACTGGTATTTGCCCCTTTTAAAACAACGACTACCTGATGCATTTTTGAATATTCCAATTGTGTTTGCATTCGGGAATATCCCGAATCATGAGGATGTGTCAACCTATCAAATTCACCTGGATGTGGTGTAAGTATTGAATTGATTGGGATTTCGCTTATCCAAGAAGGGTTCAAAGCCAAAATATTCAGCGCATCGGCATCAATAACCATTGGCATTTTACTATTCTCCAGCAATTTTTTAAAAGCATTTTGAGTTTTCAATTCAATTCCTATCCCTGGACCAATACCCACGGCACTGTATTGATTCAAAATCGTTGGATCAACACATTCCATTTCCGACTCACTGATACACAACATGGCTTCAGGAACTGCCGTTTGAAGGATTTGGTAAGCCGATTGCGGTACATTCACCGTTAGCAATCCAATACCGGATCTTAAACATGCTCTGGCTGATAAAACAGCTGCCCCAGTTTTTTGAAAACTGCCGGCCATCAATAATCCATGGCCATAGGTTCCTTTATGCGAAAACCGTTTCCGTGGTTTCAATATTTTCCTAGCATCTCTTATACCAAACAATTCAAAATTGGTTTCCACTGAATTCATATAATCCGGATGCAACCCAATATCAAGAATTTCCCATTCTCCAATGTATTGATAGCTTTCAGCAAACATAAAGGCCAGCTTGGGAACCTGAAAGGAAAGTGTAAAATCTGCTTCA
>JAIFNJ010000089.1 GCA_020047835.1 Bacteroidota bacterium | reverse complement strand
ATCGGAAAGGGGAACCCGTTATTTCGCACCAAATTACGAATCCGATGAAGCTGACCACAGCAGGACAGCATGAATTTGCTTCAGGCGTTAAACTCGAAGGATTTTCAGCCATCTACGAAACTGAATTTATTCCTAAAGTTACCGAGGAACTTGTTTTTAAAGGCGGAGCAACCGGCCATTTTGAATTGCTGGTAAATGGCGATACCATACAAAAGAACTACAATTGGCGTACCTTGCTTTCCAGAATCCCATTTAAAGTGGAAGCGGGTAAAAAGTATAAAATTGAAATCCATTATGCCCAGTTGAATAATTGGCAAGCCAATATCGAGTTTAATTTCGGGAAAGAGGTTGACGTAGATTATAACGACCTAATAAACAAACTAAAAGGAATTGAACTGGTTGTGTTTGTGGGAGGCCTTTCAGGGAATCTTGGAGGGGAAGAAATGCCGGTATCATACCCAGGCTTTAAGGGAGGCGACCGCACCAACATTGAACTGCCATCAGTGCAGCGCAATTGCTTGAAAGCATTGAAAGAAGCGGGTAAGAAAGTGGTTTTTGTAAACTGTTCCGGTTCTGCCATTGCATTAACTCCTGAAACCACCAGTTGCGATGCCATTTTACAGGCTTGGTATGCAGGGGAATCGGGCGGTCAGGCTGTGGCCGATGTTCTGTTTGGCGATTACAATCCATCCGGAAAATTACCCATTACTTTCTACAAAAATTCCGACCAGCTTAGCGATTTTGAAGATTATTCCATGAAAGGTAGAACTTATCGTTTTATGAACGATGCCTTGTTTCCATTCGGCTTTGGGCTGAGTTACACCACCTTTAAGATTGGCGAAGCAAAATTGTTCAATAAAGAAATCAATGCCGATGAGCGTATTGAGTTGGTGATACCCGTTACAAATTCTGGTAAGAAGGAAGGAACTGAAATTGTGCAGGTATATGTCCGTAGATTAAACGACACCGACGGACCACTCAAGACCCTTAGAAGCTTTCAACGGATAACCTTGGCCGCCCATAAAACGGGAGAAGCAACCATCAAACTGCCTTATAATTCCTTCGAATTTTACGACCGCGTTAGCGGCAAAATGGTGGTAACTCCGGGAGAATATGAAATCTTTTATGGAAACAGTTCTGATGAAAAAGATTTGAAGAAGGTACAAGTTCGGATTTTATAACGCTTAAAACAATAATATTCCAATGAACCAATACTTGCTCCATATACAAAGAATTATTTTATTCATCCTTATTTTAAATGCTTCATTGTTTGCTCAAAACAACTCCGCCGACAATGGCAACGGTACTTTTACCAACCCCGTTATTGCTGCCGATTTCCCCGACCCTGATGTAATCCGGGTAGGTGATACTTATTACATGGTATCTACCACCATGTTTGTTTTCCCAGGAGTAACCATTTTAAAATCGAACGACCTAGTCAATTGGGAGTATTGCAGCAATGCAGTGCCCCGTTTCGATTACGGTCCGTGCTACAATCTTGACTCTTGCAACCGATATGGGCATGGACAATGGGCTACCAGCCTTAAATACCATAATGGTAAATTTCATGCCTTGTTCATTACCCTGAATGAGGGCGGATTTCATTGCATAGCCGATAAAGCAGAAGGCCCTTGGGAAATCCATCATCTTCCCAGAGGGTTTTACGACCCAGGATTGTTCTATGATGAGGATGGAAAAATATATGTGGCCGAAGGCTATGGAAAAATCAGCATAACCGAAGTAGATTCAAACCTTGTTGCTAAAAGTGAAACAAAATTGGTTTACACCGGCGACATTCGCGGGGGTTTGGAGGGTACCCATGTTTACAAAATAAATGGTTTTTATTATTTGTACTGCACCTATGGCGGTGTGAATGGAATACAGGTGGCCTTGCGTTCCAAAAACATTTATGGTCCGTATGAGCAAAAAATTGTCATCAGCGACAGCACTCCCGGTGTGAACTTTGGAATTCATCAAGGGGCCCTCATACAGACCCAAACAGGAGAATGGTGGACCCTTCTGTTTGTTGATAGCGGTCCTTTTGGCCGTTTTCCATCGTTGCAACCGGTAACCTGGATTGACAACTGGCCCATGGTGGGTGTGGAAGGAAAAGGCGTTGTAAGCTATAAAAAACCAAAGGCGGGAAACACATTCCCAATTAAACACCTACCCACCTCTGATGAATTCAATAATACCACTTTAGGGATGCAATGGGGCTGGAATCACAATCCCAACCCAGCCAATTGGTCGTTAAGCCAACGAAAGGGATATATGAGATTAACTACCGGCAAAGTGGTTAAAAATTTGACCGAAGCTCCGAATACATTAACACAAAGGCCTTTTGCCAACCACAACCAAAACGTTCCCAGTGTGGGTTCAACCAAATTGGACCTCCGTAACATGAAAAATGGAGATGTAGCGGGATTGGCCGTTTTCCAAAATCCCTATGCTTTTATTGCCGTGAATAAAGAAAACGATCGCCTCCAATTAATCATGGTAAATAACGGCGAACGGATTGATTCATTGCCCGTTCAAGGTGAAACTATTTATTTGCGAACCTTGGCTTCGAACAAAACAAAAATAGCAACTTTTGAATATAGCGTTGACAACACAAATTTTACCCAATTGGGCAATGCACTGCATATGGAATTTAATTTGAAGGTGTTCACCGGAAACAAATTCTGTCTTTTCAATTATGCCACAAAAGGAACGGGCGGCTATGTCGATTTTGATTGGTTTCGGCTAGAGTAACATATTCAAATTCATTAGGGTTTTCCATAGTAATTCAAACATTGTTAAAATGCACATAAAATGAAAAAAATTAATCCACAAACTCTCAATCTGTTGCTGCTCTTATTAGCGACAAATTCCTTTGGCCAAAATCCGTTAATCCGTGACCAGTTCACTGCCGATCCAACGGCAAGGGTATTTGAGGGAAAGGTTTATGTATATCCATCGCACGATGTGGCCGGAATCGATGGCAAAGGCCGAAAAAATTGGTTTGTTATGGAAGACTACCATGTTTTTTCGTCGGAAAACCTTACCAACTGGACCGACCATGGAGTTATTGTGAGTCAAAACAAAGTCAATTGGGTTGATTCATCTTCGTATAGTATGTGGGCTCCCGATTGTGTTGAAAAAGATGGCAAGTATTATTTCTACTTCCCTGCATTTGTAAAGGATACCACCCAAGGAAAAGGATTTGGAATCGGCGTAGCCATTGCCGATAAACCTTATGGACCATTTGTTCCGCAGCCGGAACCTATAAAAAATGTGCGTGGCATCGATCCCAATGTTTTCATCGATAAAGATGGCCAGGCCTACTTATACTGGGCGTCCGGTGAATTGTTTGTAGCAAAATTGAACAACAACCTGATGGAACTGGCCACCGAACCCCAAATCATTTCAAACCTGCCAAAAAAAGGTTTAAAGGAAGGGCCATTCCTGTTCGAACGAAAAGGCATTTACTACCTCACTTATCCACATGTTAGTAACAAAACGGAAAGCCTCGAATATGCTGTAGCCGATAATCCTTTGGGACCCTTTGAAATAAAGGGGGTCATCATGGACGAATCACCCAGCGGCTGTTGGACCAACCACCAATCAATTATCGAGTATAATAAACAATGGTATTTGTTTTACCATCACAACGATTATTCACCCCAATTCGATAAAAACCGCTCCATCCGCATCGATAGTCTGTTCTTCAACGAGGACGGTACCATCCAAAAAGTGACCCCAACGTTGAGGGGTGTTGGCATAACCGAGGCTTCATCAACTATTCAGATTGACCGGTATAGTAGGATAAGCCCGGATGGAGTAAAAATTAGCTTCCTCGATTCTCTGGATACCTTCAAAGGATGGAAAACTGTTTTGGAAAACCAAGATGCGTGGATTCAATATAATGCTGTTGAATTTGGGGTCGGAAAATATCATTCGGTTCAGATAAATACTTTTTCCCAAACCGATGCCACTATACAAATCAGGTTGGAAAATGAGAAGGGTCCTCTCCTTGCCGAGATAACTGTACCTAAAGGAAACGATTGGAAAATCATTGATTCGGAACTAATGAAAATTCCAACAGGAATTCAAAATCTGGTACTGGTATTAAAAAGTAAAGGCACAGTTGAAATTGACTGGATTCGATTTAAAGAGTAAATTAACCTTTGATTACCCACTTCATTAACTGCAATAAGAAACCCAGATGCCTAACAAAATCAGATTTATTAGCTGATTTATAATATCTTAGGTGCAAATGGGAATTTAATTGAAAATTTAAACTAACTTTATAATCAGTTACAAAAGATCTTGCAGAACAAAAAAAGTAAAAACCAGCGGTAATAAAATACAGCTGGTTCCTTTTTTTATCCGTGATCCCGGAGGGGGTCGAACCCTCGACCCGCAGATTAAGAGTCTGCTGCTCTACCAACTGAGCTACGAAATCGTGGCGCAAAGGTAAAAAAATATCTAAGGTGCAAATAGTCCTCTACCCCTTTTATTCAGAATATTCTAGCACGAGGTTCATAACATCTAAATAAAAAAAATAAGCGACCATAAAACTTTCCTAAAATCCAAAAATTCAGATAAATACTATAACCTGAAAATAAAAGCGTACCTTGCCAGAAATTCAGATTTAAGAATTTGCGCTTTTATTTACTAATCTCCCTCACTCTTTTAGTTCATCACGGCTCACCTTTTTAAATCATACTTTTAATTTACCAAATGAAATATTGATTGCTAACAAACAGGAAAGAGCACAAAAAAGAAATAAATGCGGCAGCTAAAAATTACAAAACAAATAACCAATCGTTCCGAAGACTCTATTAATCGCTATTTTCAGGAGATTAATAAATATCCGATGATAACAGCCGAAGAAGAAGCTGAATTAGCGGAACTTATAAGGGCTGGAGATACCGCTGCTCTTAATAAACTGGTTGTTGCTAATTTACGTTTTGTAGTTTCGGTAGCTAAACATTTTCAAAATCAAGGGTTGCCGTTCTCCGATTTAATTAATGAGGGAAATCTTGGGTTGGTAAAAGCTGCCAGCAAATTTGATGAAACCCGTGGTTTTAAGTTCATCTCGTATGCTGTGTGGTGGATTCGTCAGTCAATTATTCAAGCCCTTTCTGAACAAACCCGCATCGTGCGTTTGCCGTTAAACCGACTTTCATCAATAAATAAAATCAGCCGGGCAATTCCCCATTTAGAACAGGAATATGAAAGGGAACCTACCGATGATGAAATTGCATCCTATCTTGAATTGGGTCATGATGAGGTAAAAATTGCCAATGATATAAAAAAACGTCATATCTCTTTTGATATGCCCCTTTCGTCGGATAGCGATAATGATTTCAATTTGTACGATGTAATTCAAACAGGCAATATTCCAGCACCTGATAATCAAAACCTTATTGAATCGTTATCAACGAATGTATTCCGGGCTTTAGGAAAACTAACGTTGCGGGAAGCCGAAATATTGACTATGTCATTTGGGTTGTGCAGCACTCCCATGTATTCGTTGCATGACATTGCAATAAAATACGATATGTCATCGGAGCGCATCCGACAAATTAGGAGTCGCAGTTTATTGAAATTAAAACATTTATTGCACGGGAAACATGCATTTTTGGAATATTAAAAATTAACGTATTATTATAAAAAATTAACAACTAAACAAAAATAAAGCTATGGGTAGATCTCAAGAATCATTTAACAAAAAAGAAGTTAAAAACAAAAAAGACAAAAAAAGAAAAGAAAAAGAAAAGAAAAAACTGGCCCGAAAAGATACTGAAAAAAGAAGCGGCCTGGAGGACAATTTTGCTTATGTTGACGAAAACGGAATGCTTACCTCAACGCCTCCCGATCCGAAACTGAAGCAAGATATTAAATTAGAAGATATTGTAATTAGTATTCCTAAACGTGATGCCTCAGAAAAAGCTGATCCTATTAGAAAAGGAGTGGTAACATTTTTTAACGACTCTAAAGGTTTTGGTTTCATTCGCGATATGGAGACACAGGAAAGTGTTTTTGTACACGTTAACAATTTATTGGAAGAAATTAAAGAAAACAACATGGTTACCTATGAAGTGGTACCCGGCCAGAAAGGTCCAACTGCCGTTCAAGTGAAACTGTTTAAGAAAAAAGAAGAAGTAAAAGCAACCCCTCAAATAGTTGTTGACGAAAATGTAGCTGACGTTGCGGAGACAGAAATTGACCCCAGCTAAGTATCTTTTACTATTTTTGACAACTTCCTGCTAATAAAACCAGGATGCATTTAAAATACGGTACTTCCCGAATTAAATGCATCCTGGTATTTTTCGTTTCTACATTTCGATAATTACAGCTCAAAATTTCTTATATTTAGCATTCTCAAATTTTTTGTAGCGAGATTTTAATAGCTCCAAACAAAAAGTAATTTGAGTTATTGTCCATTTTTGAAATTCTGACTAAACACCTAACTTATGATAGATTTTAAAGCACTGTTTAAAATTACCTACGGTCTATATGTGGTAAGCTCCGGCGATAAATCCCGTGGTAACGGTTTTATTTCAAATACCGTGTTTCAAGTAACTTCAGAACCGGCGGTATTTGCTGCCAGTTGTAATAAAAAAAACTTTACCAGCCAATTAATCGAAAAGTCGGGACGGTTTGCTGTTACCGTGTTGCACCCTCAAACAGACCCTGAAGTAATTAGTAAGTTTGGTTATAAAAGCGGTTCCGATTTCAACAAACTTACCGGGATGGACGTGAAATATGGTATAACAGGTGCCCCAATTATTCTAAACGGTGGAATTGCATATTTAGAATGCAACGTAATTCAAAAAATCGATGTGGGAACCCATTGGCTCTTCATTGGAGAATTAATTGATGCACAGCTTTTAGACGATACAAAAGATCCGCTTACCTATGCATTTTATAGGCAAGTGTTAAAAGGTGTGGCTCCTAAAAATGCTCCCACCTACATTGACCCATCGAAATATGAAACCAAACAAGAACTCACCAAAGGGGGCCGACATAGATGCACCCTTTGCGGGCATATTCACGATGATTCCATTGAGGATGTAAAATTTGACGATTTACCCAAAGACTGGGTTTGCCCGGTGTGCTCCGCTGAAAAAGAGTATTTTACTGAAATTTAACTATATAAAACAATACACATCATGTCAAAATCAATTAAAGGATCAAAAACAGAGCAAAACTTATTAAAAGCTTTTGCAGGCGAATCGCAAGCCAGAAACCGCTATGAGTTTTTTGCCAGTGCTGCCAAAAAAGAAGGGTACGAACAAATTGCTGCTATTTTTCAGGAAACCGCCAATCAGGAAAAAGAACATGCCAAACGCTTCTTTAAATTTCTGGAAGGTGGCATGACCGAAATAACAGCCAGCTATCCGGCAGGAATTATTGGTACCACCGCTGAAAACCTTAAGGCTGCCGCCGAAGGTGAAAACGAAGAATGGACAGCCCTTTATCCCGAATTTTCAGAAATAGCCAAAGAAGAAGGATTTCCGGAAGTAGCTGTTGCATTTAAGATGATTGCCAAAGTAGAAGCCGAGCACGAACGCCGGTATTTAAAATTGCTACAGAATATATCGGAAGATAAAGTGTTTATGAAAGATGGTAAAGTGTGGTGGAAATGCTTGAACTGCGGCTATGTTTACGAATCAGTTAAAGCTATGGAAAACTGTCCGGCTTGCTTGCATCCAAAAGCCTTTATGCAATTGAAGGAAGAAAATTATTAAGCTTAATTTAATTAGATTTATAAGAATAGCTCAGAATATTTTCTGGGCTTTTCATTTTATATAACCCGGTGTATATTAAAAAAACTTAGTAAAGTTATTAATACCTGTATCAATTTCAAACCTGTTTGTTTGTAATAAAATCATTTCAAGCAATTTGTACAAATCTTGTAGGATAAGAAAATGGAATATTTTGCATCTCTCATTAAGTGAGGCTAGCCTCTTTGGTGTACTAAATTTGATGTCGTTTTTTAGCGGGGAAAAAGAAATCAAATAGTGCAATAATTAAATGGATTCCGTTAAAAACAGCATATTTGTATTCAAACCTTGAAATTTTATTGAATTAATAAAAACTAGTATGGCCAAACAACGAAAAATTCCCCACACATTTGTTATCATTTTTGCATTAATAATAATCGCTGCAATAGCCTCCTGGTTTGTTGAAGGTGGTGAATTCACCCGCACGCAAAAAATACTGCCCGATGGCACTTCAAAAACCATTATCGAACCCGATTCGTATCAAATAGTAGAAAATCAGCCGCAAACCTGGCAGATATTTTCAGCACTTT
>JAIFNJ010000073.1 GCA_020047835.1 Bacteroidota bacterium | reverse complement strand
AACGTGCAGAAGAACGGGTTAAGATGTCCCCTTTGCGCAAAAAATTAAGCCAACGCCTGGTGCAGGTGAAAAATCAAACAGCCATGCTTACTACCTTTAATGAGGTGAATATGACTGAAGTGATGAGGCTGCGCAATGCTTATAAAGATGAGTTTCAGCAAAAATTTGGAACAAAACTGGGCTTTATGTCATTTTTTACCCGGGCAGCAGCTATTGCATTACAGCTGCATCCAAGCCTTAACTCCATGATAGATGGGGAAGAGATAATTCATTTCACTTATAGCGATATAGGCATAGCTGTTCAAACCCCAAAAGGCTTAATGGTTCCGGTAATTCGGGATGCCGATAAACTATCATTAGCCCAGACTGAACAAGAGATTGCCCGAATGGCTCAAAAGGCTCGCGATGCTAAAATTTCGTTGGATGAAATGAGTGGCGGTACTTTTACTATAACCAATGGAGGTGTTTTTGGTTCGTTGCTTTCAACTCCAATCATTAACCCTCCGCAAGCTGGCATTTTGGGAATGCATGCCATTAATGACCGTCCTATTGCAGAAAACGGTCAGGTTGTTATCCGACCCATGATGTATGTTGCCTTATCATATGACCACCGATTGGTTGATGGCAAAGATTCCGTTGGGTTTTTAGTTAAAATAAAAGAACTTATTGAAAACCCTGAACGAATGCTATTTGATGGGGTTGATGTCGGAAAAAAACTGATTTTAGGTTAGGTTCAGTCATTTATGGCTAGGCAATGGATAGCTAGTTTTATTGTTTGAAACCTTAGTAATGTATTGATAAACCAGACCGGTAATTATAGTCAGATTCGGATAGTTTATTTTTTCAGCTATATCGCTGGATGTATGATAGTCATAATGTAGTCCGGTAAAGAAAATAGCGATGGGTACTTTATTCGATAAAAAACTATAATGATCGGAACCGTATTTAAACGTTAATTTTTCATTAAATCCCGGGTTTTTAGAAACGGTGAATCCTGATGGGAGGTTAAGTCCGTGTTTGCCAAGTTTAAAATACTTGCGGCTTTGGTGTCCGGCTGTTAATAAATAAACAAAGTTTTTGTTCATTTCGTGTTGTTCATCCCAACGGCCAATCATATCCATATTAATGTTCAAAACCACCTGATTTAATGGAAAAGGAGGTTGACTTACAAACGCCTTAGAACCCAGTAATCCCATTTCTTCGCCTGAAAATGCCAGAAATAAAATATTTCGTTCCGGTATTCTTCCCTGCTGAGCATCCAAAGCAATAAGTCGGGCATTTTCAAGGAGTGCTGCTGTGCCAGATGCATTATCATCAGCTCCATGATATAACTGACCGTAATCTTCACCTAAATGGTCGTAGTGAGCTGAAAGGATTATTGTCTGTGTGGTATCTTTTCCTTTTATAAAACCACCTACATTTTCAACGGCTGCAATATCTAATGAATCGGAATAGCTAATAAAAATTTCTATTTCGGGTTCAGGGAAAGCGGGTAATAGTTGACCTTTTTGATTTTTGTTATCCTTTGCTAATGTTTCCAATTCTGCATCAGTTTTATCAAAAACATTGCGCATTACATTGGGGAAACAATAAAAAATATTCAACGAATCTCCGGATGGAGGTGAAGCCCATGGTTCGGTAATCTTAATCGATTTAAGCTTTTCAAAATCAGAAGGTAACATGTAATCATACATTTTATAATCAATGCTCCATGCATTATCAACCCGGACGTTTTTTTTTGTAAAAAGCACGAAAAATGTGATTATACTATATTTATTTTGAATATTTTGAATAACCTGATAGGCTTCCTGTGGCTGATCAGCAATAAATGCTATGGCTTTACCATTCAATTGAAGCTGCTCTAATTCCGCATCAGAACCGTACCCGGCAAAAACTAATTTATTAAAAAGTGTATCGTTCTGTTTGTAGTTCGATACCATGTATAAATGCCAGGGCCAAAACAGTATATTTTCCTTATAGGTTACTACCGCATAATCTTTATGGGTACGCATTAATTGGTAAGGATAAGAATAAGAATTTCCTGATATGGGTTCTAAACCATAAGTTTGGAATCGATTTTTAATATAGTCTGCCGCTAATTTTCCACCTTCTTCACCTGTTTTTCTTCCTTTAAGTTCATCACTGGCCAAATAGTAAATATGATGGCGTAAGCTGTCAATTGATGGTACTAATTGTTGAGATTTTACAAAGCTTATTGCAAAAAATGTAGCCAAAAACAGTCCAAATCGTATTCCCATAACTTAATCACTAATGTGTATCCGTTTTAATAAGCCAAAACAAGCATTTAGGTACTTTGTTTATCAATTTAAAGGTACGGAAATTCTGCAAGCACTAATTCTTCAAAATTGCTTTTATCAGTTATTCTTTTTATTCAGACTGCTACCAAGTTCCTTTCAATAATTGTTGTCGCAATGGTTCCTCAAATTTTTCAATAGCATAGCGCAACATAGTTCGGGGCATGGTTTTATAGTGTTTTTTTAGAAAAGTTAATTCCGTTTCACGATTTCTGTTTCCTATTTCGCGGAGCATCCAACCTACTGCCTTATGAATTAAATCGTGTGGATGAGTCAATAAATTATAGGCTATTTGTAAGGGTACGTCAAAACTTTGCTGCCGGATGTGATAAAAAGTGGCTATCATGGCTACTCTATTTTCCCATAATATGGGGCTTTTTGACAACTTATGCAAAACAGATGAGTGGTTATTGAATGCCCATGGCCCAAGAATAAAATGTGCCGAGGAATCAACCAAGTCCCAGTTGTTAATATACTTCAAATGAGACAAATAGTTTTTTACAATTAATTCCTTTTCAGCCGATTGCGTCTTTTTACTGTTGTATTTTAGAACCAGAATAAATAACGCCAATAAGCGGATTTCGTGAATTGGGTCAGTTAGTAAGGTAAAAGCTTCGTTAATTGAAACATTGTTGTGTTTTTTAGCCAGCATCCGTATTACTGGATTTGTAACACCAGCAAAGGTGTCTCCTTCTCCATAGCCACCGGGAAAGCATTGAAAAAACTTCAAGTCTTTATCAATGCTATCAGCTTTTGAATAGCTTAGTACTTCATTTCGGATGAACAGAATCATCAGTTACTATTTCATGTATGCGGTAATATCAAAAGCAATTTTAAGTACTCTAACTACTTTACCATCAGCATCCAATATAGGAGTATAAGTTTCTGATAACCAAACTTTCTGATTGTTAATGGTTATTTTAGTTTTTTCGCGCCGGGTAATACCTTTGCGTAAATCGTTCCAAAATGATTTATATTCTTTTTCAGAGACATTGGACATTTCAATTCCTTGTTTGTGGTTTGTTCCAATGATATCCTCTTTTTTCATTTTGAATAAATCAAGCAAAGCCTGATTCACTTCCAATATAGTTCCTTCGGTATTGTATTCAACAATGTAGGTTGAGGCTTTAACTGCATTAAGCAGGCCATTTAATTCAACCTCCCGTTTGTGGGCTCCTATCTCAAGCATTTTTAATTCAGTTACATCTTTTGATATTCCAAAAGTACCAATACAATCGCCACTGTTTGTAAGCAACGGCAGCTTGGTAACACTTACCCATTTCGACGATCCGTCGGGCATTATTTCTTGTTGTAATTGATCTACAATGCCTTTTCTAGACTTGATAATCTTCATTTCATCTTCGTAGAATTTTTTAGCATTTTCAGGAGTATGATAATCATAATCTGACTTTCCAACTACGTCGTCCACTGTTTTTGCCCCAAACAATGAAATGAGTGATTTGCTAATCCTGATAAAGCGGCTCTCTTCATCTTTGAAGTAAATGAAATCGGGCAGTGAATTAAGCAATGCATCAAGGAGGGCATTTTGACGTAATTCTTTTTCACGCATTTTGTTGTTTAGTTCCTCTTGAGCCTTAAGGTCAACTTGTGCAGTCCTCATAACTTCCAATGCTTTTTCTACTTCATCGCTCTTTTGTTTGGCTTCCAATTCCAAATTTTTATATTCCGAAACATCTTTCGAAATTCCAAAAGTACCGATGCAATCTCCTTCATTAGTTAATAGAGGTAATTTTGTAACACTCATCCATTTGACCGTGCCGTCGGCCATGGTTTCTTTTTGCAACTGGTTGGTAATCCCTTTCTTATTTCGGATTATTGTTTGCTCATCGTCGTAATATTTCTGGGCGTTGGTTACATTGTGGAAATCGAAATCTGATTTTCCTATCAATTCATCAACACTTTTTGCCCCAAACAGGTCAATCATGGAAAGGCTAACCCGAATAAATTTGCTTTCTTTATCTTTAAAGTATATGTAGTCGGGCAATGAAT
Organism: Bacteroidota bacterium; assembly: GCA_020047835.1. Lineage (GTDB taxonomy): Bacteria > Bacteroidota > Bacteroidia > Bacteroidales > SZUA-534 > GWE2-40-63. The sequence continues at coordinate 4,032 of JAIFNJ010000073.1, read as the reverse complement.
TCATTAATGCATCAAGCAGGGCGTTATGTTTACGCATGGCTACCCGCATTTGTTCATTGGTTTCCATCTGCCGTTTCAAATCTTCCTGAGTAGCTTCCATCTCTTCCAGATTCTGCCGCAACTCTTCCTCTTGTGCAGCCAATTCTTCACTTTGATTTTGGCTTGCTCTTAATAGTTTATTGGTTTTTTCATTAATCTTAACATTCGAAATGGTGGCGGCAATGCTTTCACCCAATTTTTCAACAAATGCAATTTCATGGGGCTTAAGTACTCTAAATGAAGCAATTTCAATTACTCCATACACTTGGTCGTTTAAGATACAAGGAACTATTAAAATGCAAGTTGGGTTGGCTGTTCCTAAGCCAGAAGTAATGCTGGCATAGTCGCTCGGAACCTCAGTTAAAAATATTGTTTTACGCTCAAAAATACATCGGCCTACCAATCCTTCCCCAATGCGGATTTCCTTTTGCATAAATTTATCGCGCTCGTAGGCAATGGCCGTAACTAGTTCATAATAAATATCATCATCGTGTTCATCGTTAATCACAAAAAATGCTCCTTGATTGACATCGAGATAATTTACCAAATTGGTTGTTATATTGTATCCCAACTTTTTCATTTGATTGGAATCTTGCCTTAATATATCGCCGAACATAGCAATCCCATGCGTAGCCCAGTTTCTAATATCTTCTTCTTCCTTGCGATGTTCCTCTTCCTCCAAGCTATGTTTTAGGCTCTCTCGCATATTTAATAAGGCCTCACCTAACTGATCTTCAGTACTCAGCAATTCATATTTTTCCTGAAGATTTCCTTTACCTATGCCTAGGGCAAAACTTTCGGTCAAACGCAAACCATCAACCACTTTATTCAACGAATCGCTCATTTGCTGTAATTCGTCCACTGCTTTTAAATGGAGCGCCTTTACATCGCGGGTATTTCCCCTTGAAAGAAGTTCTAAAATTCGGGTAACTTCTGAAATAGAACCAACCAAACTTTTGGTAATAAGCCAAATAATAAGGATTAAAAATAGTAACCCGAGTAAAGCAACCAGAATTGAATTTCGGATAACCATTTTTGATGATTCCAGCATTTTGTGCATGGGAACGGTTACCTCAAGGGACCATGGTGTAGCAGCGTTGGTAAGCTGAATGGGTACAAAGTAAGAATAATACGATTTTCGCTGAAAATCAGTTTGTATTGAAAAGCTTTGACCCTTTTCCACTTTATTTTCAACGGTCCATTCTGTTTCTTCATTTGGAAAATTATCTGAAAACTTTTTTCCTAAAAAGGAAGGATTTGAATGAGCAACAAATACGCTATTGCTTGATAATACTGTAATGAAGCCACCTTCAACAATTGAGGATTTTTTGATAAAATCGGCAAATAAGCTTAAATTTATTGTTATGCCATAATACCCTTTCAAGCTGCCATTTGAAAATATGGGAGAAACAATATCAGCCATTAATTGACTTCCAATTTTATAAGGTTCTGACAACGTTACACTAGAAAAGGAATAGGCAATAGCTGCTTCGGTATTTTCAGAAACCTGATTTTTATTTTGAGTATCGGCACGGAAAACAACTAAGCGGGAATTGTGGTTGTCCTGTTCCAGTAAGTTTGAATTAATAGTAAGCCACGCTGAATTAATTTCTGAATTGGTTTTAATTTGGGTTGTCAATAAGTCAGCAATGTTCTTTTGACTTAGTAGTTTGTCGTTCATTTGCACGCCTACTAAATTGGAGGTAGTTGCAGCATTTCCAATATAGACGTTTAATATGGCCTCCACTTGCTTGGCATTTTTATCGGCCATAAGCTGGGTGTATTCCTTTGCTTTATCAATAGCAAATTGGTGGTTTCGGTAGCCTATAAATAAGCCAAGAATTAAAAAAACGATTAAAATGGATGTGAGGACCAGGAATAGTACTCTTGCCTGTAATTTTTTTGCGAATTTCATAGTAGTAAATGTAGTAGAATGAATAACAATCAACGATTATTATAAATTAGTTGTAAATGAATTTTGCTGTTTAAAAAATACCCTTTTTGAAAACTAAGGGATAAAATTAGTATAAAAATTAAAGAGTCAAAATCAAAATATGCTTTGAATGCAGAATAATGGAAAAAGAGAAAGTTTTTTTTGACAGGTAAGTAATTTTATCAGAGTAAAAATATATTAAAAATAAATCTGAATCAAATTTTCGGTTTTTGGATAGCACGGATTATTGCATCCTGGTACTGTTAAATAAGAAGTTAATTAGATTCTAAGTTTAAAAAGCAACTTCAGTAATTTGTTCAAGCAACACATACCAAAGAAAACCCTTTACCTTTTTATTCTCAAGCAAAGCTAAGGATTGCATGTAATGACGCATTTGTATTTCATGGTCTTGGTGCTGTTGGGCTGTAAATTTATAATCAATTACAATTACTTCCTTGTCGCGCAGTATAACCCTATCCGGACGATTAACGGTGCCATCGGGAAGTAAAAAGGAGGATTCATTCAGAATTAATCCTTGGCCATTAAACCAATCAGCAATAATAGGGTTTAAGAATAAATGATTCAACCGGTCTTCAAATGTTTTTGATTCGGCATCAGTTAATAAACCTGTACCCACCATTTTTGAAAGTGCTTTGGTTAGATCACCCGGAACTCTAATGCCTTCAAGCAATGCATGATACACTTTTCCCCGATTAGCAAAGCTTAAGGTATCTTCCATTTCGGGAAGTAGAAACTCATTGCTTGATAGTTTCAGTTGCAAGTTTACCTTTTCATTGCGCTGAATAACCTTCCAATTTTCTTCAATGGAAGGTTCCCAAGGCACCGTTTGTTGCTCCAGTATTCCTGTTTCAAAAAGTAGATTCGATTCATCCCATGTAAAATCTGAAATTTCATCGGTTGTAACACTTTCAACCAGTGAAAAAAGCAGGCCTCCAATATCTTTTGGTTCACCTGTTTTTTTTGGCTTTGGAGCCATAATAAAAAGTGCCTGTTCGGCTCGGGTAAAAGCAACATAAAGTAAATTCAAACTATCTATCATGGCATGGATATTTTCATCCTTGTAAAATGATTTGTAGCTGGTTTTATTTAACTTTTTGGAGTAAGTAAGCGGCACCAAATTAAACTGACTGAACGGCTCCTGGTCGGTTTGGCACCAAATAATTTTCGATTGCTGGTCGAGTTTCCAATCGGCAAAAGGAACGATAACAGCCTTATATTCCAACCCTTTCGATTTATGTATGGTAAGGATGCGGATGGCGTTTTGCTCTTCTGATAAGCTCACGGTTGTTTCATTGGCCGACTCTTGCCACCATTCAATAAAACCTTGAACATCAACTCCATAATTTTTAGTGTATTTCAGCACCACATCCTGAAATGTATGAATGAAAGCAGCGTGCTTTGCCATATTGAAAGTTGGACTGCTGTAAATTAAAATATAGAGCAGCTGGTTGGTTATTTCGGCAATAGGAAGCTGCTTCAATAATTCTAATTTTTGAACAAATCCGTTGGGTAAAAAAGATTCGAATGTTTCTTTATCTGAAAAATTAATTTCAGCCATTCTTTGGGCACATTCCGATGGCGACAAGGTTTGCATCCAATAAAAATGAAGCAATTGAGCGTTATTTATTTGATTGGAAGGATCGGCAATATAATGCAAGGCAGAAACCAAATAATTTATGGTTGATGAGGATTTTAGAAATACCGAATCGTTGGAAACAAACGAGAAAAAGTGTTCTGTTTCAGGATGTTTAATCCGGTAATCCATTAAAGTTTTTGCAACCAACGCACCTTCGTAATTCCGGCGGATGAGTATGGCAATGTCTTTTGGCTGGTATCCTTTTTCGAATAATTGCTCCAAAAGGGTGATTAATTGTGCCAGGCTTTTTTCCTGGTACGATAATTCTTCATCAGCCAAATCAAAAAAGCGAAGCGAGGCATAACCAATGGTAGTTGATTTTTCGACAGGTAGTTGCTGCCCTGAGTGTTCGTAAATTTCTTCAATTATTTTGTGGGCATTGGTTGCTGATCCATCTCCATTC